>NZ_CVTS01000066.1:0-46762 GCF_900004755.1 Pseudomonas sp. 25 R 14
TTTGCTGTCAAGTGATTATTTTCAGAAGTTTTCAAGGAATCCTTAACAACTTCAACCACTTGCGCTTTCGATCTCTCGTCAGCGGGAGGCGAATAGTACAGGATTAAAATACGTGGTCAACCCCCGCCTGAAAATTCTTTCCAAAGCGCCTGGGTTGCCATTATGAAACGTCCAAGACAACCCCATCACTACCTCAGCAAGCACGGCTAGGCGCAGGCAAGCCGGGATGGCTGACTCTGATGCCTACCGAAATCCCAGGAGCCTCCATCCAGTGCCTGACTTGTCGAGCAACGCCGCGTACACACAACGCTTCAATGCAGTCCTCACCTATATAGAAGCCAATCTAGAAGGTGACCTGTCCGTGAAGGCGTTGAGCCAAGTGGCGAATTTTTCGGCATTTCACTTCCATCGGCAATTCACCGCCTTCGTCGGCGTACCTGTTTCACGCTATGTGCAGTTAATGCGGCTACGACGCGCGGCGCATTGCCTGGCCTCCACCCGGGGTTATTCGGTACTGGAAGCAGCGTTCGGTGCAGGTTTCGAAAGCCCCGAGGCTTTTTCCAGGGCATTCAGGCGAGCGTTCGGTATGGCACCGAGTGCGTTCAGGAAGCAGCCCAGTTGGCAGGTCTGGAGTTCGGTGTTCACCATCCCTCACTTCTCAAGGAGCATCATCATGCACGTACGAATCGTAGAGTTTCACCCCGTCAGAGTGGCAGCACTCGAACACTGTGGCGCTCCAGGGCTCGTCAGCGAGAGTGTGCGCAAGTTTTCCGAGTGGCGCAGACAGAGCGGACAGTCGCCCGTGCAATCAAGTCGCAGCTTTGGTATTCCTTTCGGCAACCCCGATACAACCCCGCCCGAAGCATTCCGGTTTGCACTCTGCGGCGAAATTAACGAGGCCGTGGCCACAAATGAGTTCGGCGTAACCGAGCGCGTTATCCCAGGAGGACGTTGCGTTGTCGTGCGCCACGTGGGCTCGACGGACCACATTGGCGAGACGATCTACCCGATCTACCGCGACTGGCTACCCACCAGCGGCGAGGAACTGCGGGACCACCCCCTGTTCTTCGATTATCTGAGCGTTTATCCCGAGACCCCGCAGGATCAATGGCAGACTGATATATATGTACCGCTGCAATAACACGACACCCACCTACCGCGATATCCAATTTAATCTATACAAATCAAGCCATTAATGCTTTAAAGAAAGACCTTGAAACTCAAGGTCTTTTTTTCGCCTGCAGAAAAATGATCCCCCCCGCCGCGCCCGATAGAAGAGGACCCAGGACCATGGAATTGACGCTCGAAGCCGTTGCTCTATTCGCCCTCAAACTGGTACATGAGACCGAAGATGGCAGCCCGATTCTGCGCGATGATCTGGTCATGGACGGGTATGAGCGGGAGGTATTTGGGTTGCTGGTGCGCAGTGGCGACCTGCCAACCATCCAGCGCAAGGTAGATGAATGCACCAAGCTGGCCCTGGCGACCTTGGGTGGTGCCAACACGGTGTTGGGCCGCGAGCTGCAAAAGCTTATGACTGACGTCCAGCAAGCCTCGACACTAGAGGAACTGAAGCTCCCACTCGAAGCACTCAAGGACTACCTCAAGGCAATCCTGTAGCCCCTTCCCAGACACACAAGGACCGTCCAATGATCGACTTCAACAACAAAGGCTTCTTCAAACTCAAGCAAAACAACGAGTATGCCGAACGCGTTGCCTCGCTGTTGCTCGATGACGAACAAGTAGTCGATGCCTACAAAGCCATGCGCGACGGCGTAGTGTTCACCACCAAGCGCATTATCGCCGTGAACGTGCAAGGCATCACCGGCAGCAAGAAAGACTTCACCTCCCTGCCCTACAAGAACATCGTCGCGTACTCCGTGGAAACCTCCGGCACGTTCGATCTGGATTCGGAGTTGGAGATCTACTTTTCATCGCTGGGCAAAGTGAAATTCGAGTTCACCGGCAAGACCTCGATTGTCGAAATCTCCAGGCTGATTTCCAAACACCTGCTGGGCTGATTGGCAGGCAAAAAGACCTTGGAATACCAAGGTCTTTTTACTGCAGGCATTACTGATTCAATGGGTGTACGCAATCAAATGCCAGAACGGCTACCTACCCTCTACGCAAATACCTGCGATACCAAACAACGCCAACGAACGCTGAAGCCACAACCACCACTCCATTCCCCAACAACCAAATCCCAAAGTTGCGACTCTGCTGCGCATCCCCCTCATAAAAAGGCCCAAAGTAAGCCGAAACCGCCACAACCACACCGTTGAACACCCCCACCGCCACCGCAACCACCAAAATCACAAATAGCGCGCCCTTAAAAGCCTTCATAAAACCTTCCAAAACCAAATCTCCCTGGACTCGTGATAATCCGAGAATGATCCTTCAATCGAGAAACCCAGTTGAATACGCGGATAGCTCAACCAATCCGTCAATCGCCGCCCATTCCACAGGTCGATGTGATCACCACTGCGATTGCCAAACGTCTCGTTCCCCCGGCGCCAAAAGTCTTTGAAGAAAATGATGCCTCGCTGCCCGTCTAACACATCCTCAAAGTCTTCAGGGGATACTTTCTTCATCCGTTGCAAGCCGGGAACATTCGCGTTGCTCAACGCCTTGGCCATTTCTTCTGCTGCCAGTACATGCCCCTCACTTTTAGGATGCTGCCAACAATAGCGCATCCCCCTTAACCTGCTGAGATCTACGCCCGACCTACGCAGTGCAACACCGAGATTGATTGCGCATTGATCACTAAAGTTCTTGGCACCGTTAGTTCTGCAAGGTGCTGCATCTCCGAAAATTTGCGGGTGATTTTTCCATAGGGTATTGAACGTAAACATTCAGCGCTTCCATCGCAGATTTTTCACGAGAACTTAGCAAACGCACTGCGCCTAAAGATGGGTCTACATAAAAACCAGAAAAACCCTACTCACGTGTAGGTTCTGAGTGCAGGGCAAATAGGACACACCTGTCACACGTAGATGCAAGCTCGCCCAAGCAAACCGTCTTACCCCCACTATCGGCCCAACCAATCCATCCCCCCAATCTATCGATTTGAGCTCTTTCCCACCCTCCCCGACTATTGGCGCCACTTCCAACAACAAAAAACCAGGAACACGCCATGACTGCCCGATTCCATAACCCGGTAGACACCCGCTTCGGCTGGGGTTGCCTGCAAGACCTGGCCAGTATCACCGCGCAGCAGACCGTCACGCTCGTCACCTTTCCGGAAGCCCGTGCGCTGGGCTTGGTGGAGCGGATCCAGGCACTGCTGGGCGAGCGTCTGGTATATGTGGTCGAGGATGTGCAGCCCAATCCCGATGTTGCGCAATTGCGTGGCACCTACGAGCGTTTCTGGCAACAAGCCGGGAGCTGTGATGTGGTGCTGGCCGTCGGTGGCGGTAGTGCGATTGATACAGCCAAGGCATTGATTGTCGGCACCGAGTCCGGGCAGTTCGATGAGTTGCTGGCGTTGCTGGCGACCGGCCAACCGTTTGTGCCGGCCCATTGCAAGACGTTGATCGCGGCGCCGACCACCGCGGGTACCGGCAGCGAGGTGACGCCCTGGGCGACGATCTGGGATTCAGCCAGCCACAAGAAGTATTCCCTGCACCTGGACTGCACCTGGCCGAAGGTAGCGATTGTTGACCCACAGTTGATGCTCACGGTGCCAGCCGGGGTCACCGTGTCGACAGGGCTCGATGCTTTATCCCACGCCCTGGAGTCGATCTGGAATATCAACGCCAACCCGGTTTCTGACACTTTTGCGGTGTCGGCCATCGAGGACATCCTGGAATGCCTGCCGCAGCTGCGGCGCGACCTTGGCAATCCGGAGTTACGCTCGCGCATGGCACTGGCGGCGCTCAAGGCCGGCCTGGCCTTTTCCAATACCAAGACGGCCCTGGCTCACTCCATTTCCTATGAGATGACCTTGCACCACGGTCTGCCCCATGGCATCGCCTGCTCCTTTACCTTGCCGTTGGTGCTGGGGTTGGCGTGGGGGCATGACGCCGCGCGCGATCGCACATTGCAGCGGGTGTTTGGCGATGACCTGGACAAAGCCCAGGCCCAACTGCGCACGTTCCTGCATAGCCTGGACGTGAAAACCGAATTTACCGACTACGGCGTCACGCCCACCGAGGCCGCCGCAATGATCCGCTTCGCCCTGCAAGGTGCGCGCGGCAAGAACTTTATCGGTTCCAGGGCCGCCTAGGCCCAACGCAATTCAGTCTTTCCTCTTGCACCTGTAAAGCGTGCCACCCCGTAGCTGCGGTTTCGGGGGCGAATAACAATAAGGAAAACATCATGAATCGTGCACACACCCTGCCTGTCCCTGCCGTTCGCTCGGCATCGTTCCGTGTTGCCCAGTGGCGCATGCTGCTGGCGGCGATGTTTTGTTACCTGTTTTTCTACACCGGACGCCAAACCTTCGGCTTCGCCATCCCGGGGATACAGGCCGAGTTCGGTCTGACCAAGGAGGTGCTGGGCTGGATCTCGGCCGCCATGCTCTGGGCCTATGCCATTGGCCAGGCAATCAACGGCAACCTGGCCGACAAGTTCGGTGGCCGGCGCATCATGACCCTGGGCGCGGTGCTGTCCTGTGGCGCCAACTGGGTCACCAGTTTTGCCAGTGGCTTTGCCGGGTTGATCCTGCCGTGGGGTATCAACGGCTACTTCCAGGCCTTGGGCTGGGCGCCGGGCAGCCGCTTGATCTCCAATTGGTGGAGCGCCAGCGAGCGTGGCAGGGTCTATGGCTTCTATGTATTCGCCGCCGGCTGTGCGTCGGTGCTGTCCTATGTGACCTCCATCGTGGTGCTGGAGGTGCTGCATCTGGAATGGCGCTGGATCTTCCGTCTGCCGGTCCTGCTGATGTTGGCCGGGGGCATCCTGTTTTATCTGGTGGCCCGTGAGCGCCCGCAGGACCTGGGCTTCGAGCCCCTGGCCGATACCGGTGTGGCCAACGCCGAAGACAAGGGCCATGAAGTGGCCCATGGCACAGAAGAAACCTCGGCGCAGCGCTACAAGGCCGTGTTGAAAAACGCGCGCCTGATCATCGCTGCCGTGTCCCTGGGCTTCCAGAACGCGGCGCGCTACGGTTTGATCGTGTGGGTCCCGGTGCATTTCCTCGGCGCCAACTGGAAAAGCGGCGACAGCATGATCGATCCCAAGTGGATCACCGTCGCCCTGCCCGTCGGCATGGCCGTCGGCGCCCTGAGCAATGGCTGGGTGTCCGACAAGCTGTTCGGCTCCAAGCGCTACCTGGCGATCATGCTCTATATGTTCCTCGGCGCCGCCACCAGCCTGTGGATGTGGAGCCTGCCGCCCCACAGCGCGGTCGGCCTGGTCGCGCTGTTTCTGTGCGGGTTCTTTGTCTACGGCCCGGCATCCAGCTTCTGGGCCCTGTGCCCGGACTTGGTAGGCGCCAAGCGCGCAGGCACGGCCACGGGTGTGATGAACTTCTCGTCTTATCTGTTTGCTGGCCTGGCGGAACCGCTGATCGGCAGTATGCTCGACAGTACCGGCAATACGTCGCTGATCTTCATCGTCGTCACCTCGGCCTGCCTGTGCAGCGCAGTGGTAGCCCTGTTTATCCGCCGTTGATCAACCGGCTCGGCTGAGCCCTGGAACAGGATGGGTTATGTACCAGTACCACAAGTGGCTGCGTTCCTTTCATGCGGTGGCGAAGACCGGTAGCTTCACCCTCGCCGCCGAGTACTTGAGCGTCGGCCAGCCAACGGTCAGCGAGCAGGTGAACGCCCTGGAAAAGCAGTTCTCGGTGGAGTTGTTCCACCGTCGTGGGCGCTTTATCGAGATGAGTTCGGCCGGGCACGCGCTCTACGGGATCACCCAGGGCCTGTTCGGCCAGGAGGATGAAGCCATGCAATTGCTGCACAGCTTCAAGCAGCGCAAGACCGGGATGCTGCGCCTGGGCGCGGTGTCGCCGCCGATTGCAATGAACCTGACGTACGAGCTGATGCAACGCCACCCGGATATCGAGCTGGAGACCTCGTTTTCCCCGGAGAAGGAAACCCTCGACCGCCTGTTCAACTTTGATATCGATGTGGCAATCCTGGCCCTCTCGGAGTTTGACCAACGCTTCGATACGCAGCTGTATCGGCGTTACCCGATCATCGCGGTGGTGCGCGATGACCATCCCTGGGCGGCGCAGAAAGAGGTCCACGTCGAACAGATCAGCCAGGAGCGCTGGGTCATGCGCGAACGCAGCTCACGCACCCGCCAACTGGTGGAAGAGAGCTGCAAGCGCCTGAGTGTGGACCTGAACTGCGTGATGCAGCTCAATAGTCGCGAGGCAATCGTGCATGCCATCGCCAAGGGTATCGGCATTGGTTTTGTGTCGGCGGTGGAATACGCCGAAACACCGGGCACCACGCCGATCACTTTTGTCGACCACCCGTTTTCCATCGACTACCACCTGTGTTGCCTGGGCATCCGGCGCAACCGCCCGATGATCGCCGAACTGTTCGAGGCCAGCCCCATACCGGCTACCTGATTCGCTTCACCCTTTTGCACTCAACCGGCTTACCTCATTTATCGAGGGACGGCCTGCTCATACCCGAAAATGGAGATTGACCATGAACTACCAACCACCTTCCAAGCTGCAAGCCGTGGTCCTGGACTGGGCCGGCACCGTCGTCGACTTCGGCTCCTTCGCCCCCACGCAGATTTTCGTCGAGGCCTTTGCCGAGTTCGGCGTCGCCGTTTCCCTGGAGGAAGCGCGCGGACCGATGGGCATGGGCAAGTGGGATCACATCCGCACCCTGTGTAATCAGCCGCAGATTGCCGAACGTTATCGCGCCGTATTCAACCGCCAGCCGAGCGACGAGGACGTCACCGCCCTGTATGAGCGTTTCATGCCGTTGCAGATCGAGAAAATCGCCCTGCACTCGGCGGTGATTCCCGGTGCGCTGGAGGCGATTGAAACCCTGCGTGGCAAGGGCTTGAAGATCGGCTCCTGCTCGGGCTATCCGGCCGTGGTAATGGCCAAGGTGGTCGAGCTGGCGCGACAAAACGGCTACGTGGCCGATCATGTGGTGGCGACTGATGAAGTGCCCAACGGGCGCCCGCATCCGGCCCAGGCCCTGGCCAATGTGATAGCCCTGGGCATCAGCGATGTGGCGGCGTGCGTCAAGGTCGATGACACCTGGCCGGGGATTCTGGAAGGACGCAGTGCCGGGATGTGGACGGTGGCACTGACCTGCTCCGGCAACGCGCTGGGCCTTACCTACGCGCAATTCAAGGCGCTGCCGGCCGAGGAACTGGCGCAGGAGCGCGAGCGCATTACCCAGATGTTTGAGGGTTCACGCCCGCATTACCTGATCGATACCATCGTCGACCTGCCGGCGGTGATCGACGACATCAATGCGCGGCTGGCACGCGGGGAAACACCACAGGGCAGTTGAAATCAGTGCCTATCCTGCAGGAGCCGGCAAGTCGGTTCCTGCAATGGATTTGGTTGTATCCGGCTATTGCGCCTGAAAGGTCTCAAGATACGCCAGCAGATTCTCGATCTTCTCCTGATCGCTGATCCCCCAGAAAATCATGCGGGTACCACTCACCACTTTCTTCGGGTTCTCGATATAGGCCGCGAGTGTTTCCCGCGTCCACACCACACCTGAGTTTTTCATCGCGTCGGAATACTGATAGTCCGCCGTAGCGCCCGCCAGCCGCCCGATCACCCCATTGAGCTGCGGCCCGAAGCCGCCACGGGCGTTCAGCCCGACACTGTGGCAACCGCCACACGTCTTGGTGAACAACCTGCCACCCGCCTCGGCATCACCCGCTGCCGTCGCCGAAGTGTTGAAGAGCGTGGCCGTGAGTAAAAGGGGCAGCAAGGCAACGAGTTTCATCGGGGGCTCCAGATCGGGGGCTTCAGGCGGCAAAGGCGGCAATTATGCCTGCTGTTTACTTATCCTCGTCCAGGTTGTTGAAGCGTGCCCGATCGATCTGCCAAGGCAGGGCGGGCTGCGAGCGGATTTTCTTGTGTTTGCCACGGCTGAAAAAGTGCGTTTGCAGCTCCAGGAAATGCCGGTCGCGCCCAACCGACTCAAAGGTCACGACAAAGAAAATCAGCGGCGTGCTGGCCTTGGCCCAGACCTTGGAAGCCTTTTCGATGGCTGCGGGCAAATGGCTTTTGGTGCTGTAGGACACGAAGGTAGAGAACGCCGCCTTTTCATGGCTTTTAAACAGTTTGCTGATTTCATCCACTTTGTCGTTATGGGACTGGACCCACTCCCATTCAACGTTGGACAGAATGCTCTTGTCCGGGTATTTCAGGACCGCATCGGTGCGCCCGCCCTGCTCGAAATAAGCACGTGCACCAAGCAATTTTGCACACTGGCGTATCACCACCCCCACATGAATCGTCCAGCCGGCACGGTTGGTGACGGCATCGACCTCCACCGGAAAGTCCTGGTACCACAGGCAATTGAACAGGGTGATGAAGTCGCGTTCGATCCGTTTCATTTTTCGTCCTTGGCTACAGCCGGATAAATATCAAAAGGCCATCACTCTAAATCAATCGGAGGCAGATCGCGCCCTGCCCCGGCAAAACATTTGGATACAGCCATTCAATTGCCATCACTCGCCCCCTCTGTTTGCATGCGCCCTCCCATCAGCACGTCAGTTCAGGAGAGATCGATGAGAACCATGGTGGTCGGTGCAAGCAAGGGTTTGGGCAGGGCATTGATGGAAGGTCTGGGTGGTGTGGGGGATACCGTGGTCGGTGTCTCGCGCAGCCGTCCTGCCAACCTGGTATCCGCGACGGGTGCAGAAGTGCTGTGGGTGGAAGCCGACCTTGGCCAGCCAGCACAGGCCGCGCAACTCATCGAACAAGCGGTGGTGCAGGACGGCCTGGACACGCTGATCTATAACCTGGGCATCTGGGAAGAACGGGCGTTCGACGAGGCCTACAGTTTTCTCAAGGACGAGGATACGCAGCTGGAAGCCATTGTCAGTTGCAACGTCACCGCGCCGCTGCTGCTGATCAAGCGCCTGCTGCCCGTGCTGCTGAAGAGCCCGAACCCACGCATCATCCTTACCGGCTCGACCTCGGGCCTGCCCCAGAGCGGTCGTCCGGAAGTCACGTTCGGCGCATCGAAATTCGCCTTGCGTGGCATGGCCGATGCTCTGCGCGAAGGTTATCGGCACCAGCGCCTGGGTGTGACCTGCCTGAACCTGGGCTACCTGAATACCGAAGATCCGTTGAGCACATCCAGGCAAGAGGCCGAACAACGCGGCGACGGGCAGTTGATCCCGGTACACGATGTGGTGCAGGTGGTGCGTATGGCCTTGAGCCTGTCATCGGCCAGCTTCGTCAAGGAACTGACCTTGCCGGCCCTGCTGGATGAGCGCTTCTGAGGGGGAAAACCAGCCAAATGACCACCCATCGAATATAAAATATCCAATCGAACCTATCCATTCATCGCCCACTCCACCTTACTGACCTCTGATGGTGGAGTAGTGATCATGGCTCAGCCATCGATATTGGTATTGGAAGACGACGAAATCATTCGCTCACTCATGGTGGATGTGCTGGAAGAATTCGGCGCACAGGTCATTTCGTTTCCATCGGCGGATGAGGGGATGATTTTTCTGGAACGCTCCAGTGATCCGGTGGACTTGATTGTCAGTGATATCCAGATGCCTGGACTGCTCAACGGGTATGACCTGAGCCGAGTAGTGGCGCACCGTTGGCCTTCATTGCCCGTGGTCCTGACCTCGGGCAACACAGCGATGGCGGCGCAATTGGGCAGCACCGTGAGATTCCTGCCCAAGCCATGGAGCACTGAGCGTTTGCTCGACTGTGTACAACAAGCCTTGGGGCCGGATTCATCCCTGCATTGAATACGGCTCACATCTGCAATGGATCACCCTCCTCACTACACCGGCAGTATCACCACCGCCTCCAACCCGCCGCCCAGGCGGTCCCGCAGGGTCAGGGTGCCGCCATGCTCCAGGACAATCGCCCGGGCGCTGGAAAGCCCCAGGCCGACACCCCCCGTACTTTTGTTGCGTGAACCTTCCAGGCGGAAAAACGGCAGGAAGACCTGTTCGTGAAGTCCGCTGGGAATCCCCGGCCCACGGTCCAGCACGCGAATCACCATTTGCCCCGGCTGTTGCTGCAATTGGATTTCGGGCGCGTGGCCGTAGTGGATCGCATTGTCCACCAGGTTGGTCATCACCCGCTTGAGCCCCAGGGGCCGGCCGAAATACACCAGGCGCGGCGGACCGCTGAAGGCGATATCGATGGACTGGTCACGATAATCATCCACCAGGGTTTGCAGCAACTCGGACAAGTCCAGCGCCGTGGCCTGCTCCAGGCGTGCATCGTCGCGAAAGAACTCCAGGGCGGTATTGATCATCGCCTGCATTTCATCGACATCGCGAAACAGTTTCTGCTGCTGATCGCGGTCCTCAATGAACTCACCGCGTAGCCGCAGCCGCGTCAAGGGCGCGCGCAGGTCATGGGAAATGGCCGCGAGCATCTGGGTGCGGTCCTGGATAAAGTGCTGCAACTGCGCCTGCATGCCGTTGAATGCCAGGATCGCCTGGCGAATTTCCTCCGGGCCCACCGGCTCGATCGGCGGCGCCCGGAAGTCGGCACCAAAACGCCGGACACCCAGGGCGAAATGTTGCAAGGGCCTCGCCAGGCGCCGGGTGGCAATCAGGGTCACCAGCGCGGTGGAAATCAGCACCAGCACCAACACGATGACGCTACGCGGTCCTTCGGCAAGCCCCCAACTGCGCGACGCGGCGCTGAACATCAGCCACGAGTGATCGGTCAGTTCCACCAGCAACGCATAGTGCCCACCGGGACCTGCCCAGTCAGCCGGCTCAAAGCCCTCGGCCCGGCGCTCTGGCCAGGCCAGCGCATTCACGAACAGCTCTTTTCCCGTGCTGTAATCATCGTTCTTGACCTGGGGCAAGCCGAAACGCTTGGCATCCACCGCCCAATGCACGCTGAACATACTGTCGCCTGCCGAGCGGGCCAGGCTGGGGCGCTGGGCAGGATCCGCCGTCTCGATCATCCGGACAATCACCGCCACCTTGTCCAGCAGGCCGGTTTCACTCAAGGGTGGTCGGGCCCAGACGCCGGCGAGTAGCGAAAACAGAGTATTGAGCGCCAGGGCGGTGAACATGGCGATCAGGATGGTCAGGGCAATCCAGCGGGCCACCGTGTCGCGAGGACGCTTCATGAGCGACTCACACTGGCGGTAAATTGATAGCCGCCATTGCGCACCGTGCGAATCATCGCCGGGCGTTTGGTATCGAACTCCAGCTTGCGCCGCAGACGGCTGACCTGCACGTCGATACTGCGATCAAACGCATCGTGGCTGTGGCCACGGGCCAGGTTCAACAGCTGCTCGCGCGACAACACCCGCTGAGGATGCTCGACGAACACCAACAGCAGGTCGAACTCCCCGGACGACAAGGGGATCATCACCTGGTCCGGCGAGCGCAATTCGCGCCGGGTAAGGTCCAGTTGCCAGCCGGCGAAGCGAATCAACGGCCGTGAACTGTCGCCCGAGGGGCCCCGGCTTTCACCGGCACGGCGCAACACTGCGCGCACCCGGGCCAGCAACTCACGCGCATCGAAGGGTTTGCTCAGGTAGTCATCAGCGCCCATTTCCAGGCCCACCACCCGGTCGCTGAGTTCGCCCATGGCGGTCAGCATGATCACCGGCGTGGCGTATTGCTGGCGCAGGCGCTGGCACAGCAACAGGCCGTTGTCGCCCGGCAGCATCAGGTCGAGGATGATCAGGTCTGCAACCTGCTGTTCCATGGCCGCCCACAGTGCTGTGCCATTGGCTGCGGTCCGTACCGCGTAGCCATGTTGCAGGAAAAATTTCTTCAGCAGTGCGAGGACCTCAAGGTCATCGTCCACGATTAAAAGGTTGCTCACCGGCTGGCATCACTTGGCTTGGTCGAGGCGACATTCAAAACCATTCGCAGCGACTCGTCACATATTTCAATCCTGCAACAAAGCGTCATCGCAGTCATAAAGCAGACATCTTCAGGCAAGCTGCGAATGCCAGCATCGGCCTCCCTTTTTCGGAGACTGTGTTTATGCGTGCGCTGACGTATCCCCGCCACCTGGCTCGCCAGGCTGCACTGTTGATGACTGTTTCGTACCTGACAGGCTGTGCCAGCCCCGCGCCACAGGCGAACGTGCGCTGTGCGCAGGTTGATTACCCGGTGTACGACCCCGTCGAGCCGTTCAATCGCGGGGTCTTTGCGTTCAACCGGACCGTCGATGACTATGCCTTGGCACCTGTCGCCCGTGGCTATCAACACCTGCCGGATTTTTTCCAGCAGGGTGTGCATAACTTCTCCAGCAACTTCAGTGAACCCAAGGTGTTTATCAACGACCTGCTGCAAGGCAACCCACAGCGCTCCGTCAACACGCTGGGACGATTCGCGGTCAACACCACCGTGGGGCTGGTGGGCCTGTTGAATGTCTCCGACTCGCTGGGCATTCCCCGCCACACGGCCGACTTCGGCCAGACATTCGGTGTATGGGGCATCGGTAACGGGCCAATCGTCGAACTGCCGTTACTGGGTACCGGCAACAGTCGAGATGCTGCCGGTAAAGTGCTGAGTTTCCTGGTGGCGCCACTGGGCGACAGCGACACGGTGCAAACCCTGGGCACCATCAGCCTGGTCGGCGACACCGTAGACACCCGGGCAGCCCTGCTGCCACTGACCGACAGCCTGCAACAGTTGCCCGATTACTACAGCGCATTGCGTAACGTCGTGGCTGAACACCGCGCAGCCTATGTGCTGGAAGGCAAGGAAGGGGCGACAACACCCACCGCAACCTCATGCACACAAGGCCCAGGCGATGATTTCTGATGGCAGCTCCATGCTCCTGCAGCAGAAGATACACAAACGGGGTGATCGCGCGCTGATTTGTCGGGAAACCCGTTTGCAATTGTCTGCCGACCAACATCAACTGGTGCTCAGCCGGTATGTGGAACAGTACACCCCACAAGGCGTACGCTGGATCGAACGCCAACACCGCGTGGCGGTGAGCGATGTGCTGCGCTGGCTGATTGCCCAGGGAGAGTCGTCGGTCAGCAGCCTAGAGCGGGCAAACATGCTGTAGTGATCAAGGCTGCCCGCCCCTGTTACTTTGACAAAACGCCGACATCCATTGCGCTATCCTCTGCCGTCCTTTCCCGCATAGAGCCGTGTTCTTCATGTTGCAAGCCGCTTCACTACCCGCCGTCCTCGCCGGCCCCTTGCTGCGTCGCCTGGAGCCGGGTCGCCTGGTGTTGTGGCTGGTGGGCAGCCGGGCACTGGCCTTGACCTTGCGGCTGCAGTTTCGCCAGGACGAGTGCCAGCAGTCCCTGGAGATCGATCTCGACGCCACCCGCTGCCGGGTCATTCCCGTGGGCCGCGCAGCCTTTATCCACCTGATCGATGTACCGCTGGCCACGCCGCTCCCCCAGGACGTGCCCATCAGCTATGACTTGCTGCTCAACGATGGAACCGGCATCGCCCAATGGGCGCCGCACCTGCTGTATGCCAATGCCCGGTGCCCGGATTTCATCCTGCACAGCCGTATTCGCCAGTTGCTGCACGGTTCTTGCCGCAAACCCCACCATTACGCCGATGAAGGCCTGCTGTGCGCGGATCGCCTGTTGGCCGAAGACCGCAGCCTGGAACAGCGTCCCGCCCTGTTGATGATGAGTGGCGACCAGGTGTATGCCGACGACGTAGCCGGGCCGATGCTGCGTGCCATTCATGGGCTGATTGCCCGCCTGGGTCTGTTCGATGAACACCTCGATGGCGCGGTGGTGGACGACAGCACCAGGCTCTACGATCACCCCGCCAGCTACTACCATCGCGCCGATCTGTTGCCGGCCCTGGAAAGCAACGAGACCTTGCGCGAACGCTTTTTTGGCGGGGTGAAGAAACCGATCTTCACCAGCAGCACCGCCGACAACCACCTGGTGACCTTCGCCGAAGTCATGGCGATGTACCTGCTGGCCTGGTCGCCGACACCCTGGACCCTGATCACCCCGCAACCGCCCGCACGGCTGGCACCTGAGGAACAGGCCCGCTACGCCCGCGAGCAGGTGCCTGTGGATAAGTTTCGCGACGGCCTGGCCGGTGTCGCCCGGGTGTTCGCCCACGTTCCGTGCCTGATGATCTTCGATGATCATGACATCACCGATGACTGGAACCTCAGCGCCCAGTGGGAACAGACCGCCTACGGCAACCCATTCTCCAAGCGCATCATCGGCAACGCCTTGCTGGCCTACATGCTCTGCCAGGGCTGGGGCAACAACCCCGATGCCTTCGCTCAACTGGTGGAAAAAACCCTGGCCCTGGCCGCGACGGTCCAGGACCACGACAATCACCTGCACGCACCCACCCAGGACCAATTGCTGGAAGATCTGCTGCAGTTCCAGCAATGGCACTACGTGCTGCCCACCACTCCCGCGCTGGTCGTCATCGACACCCGCACGCGGCGCTGGCGCAGTGAGTTCACCCTCAAACAACCGTCCGGCCTGCTGGACTGGGAAGCCTTGAGCGAACTGCAACAGGAACTGCTCGACCATCCGTCAGCCATCATCGTTTCGCCCGCGCCGATCTTCGGCGTCAAGCTGATCGAGACGGTGCAGAAAATCTTCAGCTGGTGCGGCTACCCGCTGTTGGTCGATGCGGAAAACTGGATGGCTCACCGTGGCGCCGCGCAAGTGATCCTGAATATCTTCCGCCACTCACGCACCCCGGGTAACTACGTGATCCTGTCGGGGGATGTGCATTACTCGTTCGTCTACAAAGTGCTGATCCGCCATCGCAATGCCGGGCCGCAGATCTGGCAGATCACCAGCAGTGGCATCAAGAACCAATTCCCACCCCGCCTGCTGGAGTGGTTTGACCGCCTCAACCGCTGGCTCTACTCGCCACGCTCGCCCTTGAACTGGCTGACTCGGCGCCGCCGCATGCAAGTGGTGCCGTATATCCCGGCACACGCCGAAGCCGGCGAACGGCTCTGGAACAGTGCGGGCATCGGCCAGGTATTCTTCAACGAGCAAGGGCAGCCCGAGGCAATCTACCAGCACAATGCCAATGGCTTGCCACCCACCCGCATGATGGAGCCGCAATAGCCTTGAGCCCCCGGAAATAGTGGCTTTTAGCCACAAGCCTGTAGGCTCTTTCTATGCGGCCAAACCTCGTTGTACAGTACGTCCAGCCACGGAGTATCGGCGTTAACACCTGACTGGCCAGAATGAGCCAGCATCCTCGCAGGGAGCGCGCAGATGGTCGATATGGATCCGTTGAAGAATGAGCTTTTCGACGTCAATGCTGACTTGGCCCATGCCATCATGGAACTGGTCAGCGATGGCGTTTGGGACTGGAATGCCAACACTGGGTTCGTCTATCGCAACCCCGGCTGGTACGAGATGCTCGGCTACGACCACCACTCCCTGGAAAACACGGTCTTCACCTGGGAAAGCGTGATCCACCCCGACGATTATCCCCATGTGATGAAAGTCTTCGACGACTACATCTGCAGCCGCACCACCCACTATCAAGCCGAATACCGCTGCCGCAAGAAGAACGGCACCTGGCTGTGGATCGAAGACCGTGGCTACGTGATCGCCCGCAATGCCGACGGCTCGGTGTGGCGCATGGTCGGCGCCCACCGCAGTATTCATGAGCGCAAACGTTCCATGGAACAGCTTGAGCGGCGCAATCAATCCCTTGAAGCACTGGTGGCCGAACGCACTCGCGAACTGTCGCGGGTCAACCAACAATTGCGGTTGCAACTGGACGAAAACCGCTCCCTGGCCGAGCGCGATACCTTGACCCGTATCGCCAACCGCTACCGCCTGGAAAAAGCCCTGCTGGAGGAATGTGAGCGCGCCCAGCGGTTTCGCCTGCCATTGGCGGTGATTGCCATGGATGTTGATGACTTCAAGTCGATCAACGACCAGCACGGACACGCCGTAGGCGACAGCACCCTGTTACAGGTAGTCGAGCGCCTGGAACAGTGCGTGCGCCAGGGCGACCTCCTGGCGCGCTGGGGCGGCGATGAATTTATGGTGATCCTGCCCAAAAGCACGGTGGAGACCGCCAGGATCCTGGCCGAGCGCATCCGCCTGGCCATCCTCGACTTACCCAGCGTGGGCGAGTTCAAGGTGACCTTGAGTCTGGGCGTGGTACAGCGCCTCAATGACGAGACACCCACCAACCTGATGGCCAGGGCAGACCAGGCGCTGTACCGGTCCAAGGCCGCGGGCAAGAACCGGGTGTCACCATGACCGCTAGCGCACCGGTGGCGCGTACTGGATGCCACCGTTGTTCCACAGGGCGTTGAGGCCGCGCGGGATCTTCAGCACGCTGCCCTGGCCGATATTGCGCTCGAACACCTCGCCATAATTGCCCACTTGCTTGACGATCTGCACCACCCAGTCCTTGCGCAACTTCAAGTCCTTGCCGTACTCACCGTCGACACCCAACAGACGGGCGATATCCGGGTTTCTGGTGGTCTTGGCCTGTTCTTCGACGTTTTGCGCAGTGATGCCCATCTCTTCGGCATTGAGCATGGCAAACAGCGTCCACTTGACGATGCTGAACCAGTCATCGTCGCCCTTGCGCACCAACGGGCCCAGGGGTTCCTTGGAGATCACTTCCGGCAGCACGATGAACTCAGCCGGATGCGCCATCTTGATCCGCTGGGCGTACAAGCCCGACTGGTCAGTGGTCAGCACATCGCAGCGTCCGGCTTCCAGGCCCTTGGCGCTTTCATCGGCGGTGTCGAAGGTGATCGGGGTGTATTTCATGCCATTGGCGCGAAAGTAATCAGAGACGTTCAGCTCGGTGGTGGTGCCGGCCTGGATGCAGATGGTCGCGCCATCCAGTTCCTTGGCATGGGCCACCCCCAGCTTGGTGTTCACCAGAAAACCGATGCCGTCGTAATAGGTCACGCCGGTAAACACCAACCCCATTCCGGAATCCCGGGAGCTGGTCCAGGTGGTGTTGCGCGATATCAGGTCGATTTCCCCTGACTGCAACGCAGTGAAACGCTCCTTGGCAGTCAGTTGGGTGAATTTCACCTTCGAGGCATCGCCGAACACGGCTGCGGCGACGGCGTGGCACACATCAACGTCGATGCCGGTCATCTTGCCCTGGGCGTCCGGCACGCCGAAGCCTGGCAAACCATCGCTGACGCCACATTGGATAAAGCCCTTTTTCTGGATCGCGTCCAGGGTCGCGCCCGCATAAGCTACGCCGGCCAAGCTCATGACGGCAGCAGCGGTGAGTGCCGCCAGGGTGGATTTAAGATGCTTCATGCAAGGCTCTCCGTGTCGGTCGTTCTTATTTGGCGCCGCAAACCCGGGCCAGTTTATTTATAGTGTTGCCGGTCAGTATCAACGGCTTTACACCTGGGTCACAAACGACGTTTAGGCAAAGGCTCCTTCCTGTTTGGAATGAACTCCCATGATTTCAAAACGCTTGACCCCTTCGATGACAGCCCTGCAATGCTTCGACGCTGCGGCCCGTCACCTGAGCTTCACCCGTGCCGCCGAGGAACTGCACCTGACCCAAAGTGCGGTGAGCAAGCAAGTGGCGCAACTGGAGGAAATGCTCTGCCACAAGCTGTTCGAGCGGGTGCGCCAGCGTCTGTACCTGTCGCCGGCGGGCTCGTTGTACCTGGCGGAAGTACACAAGATCCTGACCCAGGTGGACATTTCCAGCCGTTACATCCTCACCTACGGCGGCGAGACCGAAGTGCTGCGCATCGCCACTCAACCGACTTTCGGCGATCGTTGGCTGGTGCCCAAGCTCAAGGACTTTGCTGCCCGCCACCCGAACATCCATCTGGATATCCGCAACGAGCTGGAACCCTTCGACGTGCTGCAGGCCAAGGCCGACATCGCCTTCTTCTTCGGCCAGGGCTCCTGGCCGGGCGCCACCTGCATCGAGCTGTTTCGCGAAGCAGTGGTGCCGGTGTGTGCGCCGGGATTTGTCGCCCAGGGCAGTGATGCTTCATCGAGCCACACCCTGTTGCAATGCACCTCACGACCCGAGGCCTGGCACGAGTGGTTCCTGGGACAGGGCCTGCACTCACAGAACAGCTATCACGGGCCGCGCTTCGACACGTTCTACATGTGCATTCGTGCAGCGCAATCCGGCTACGGCGTGGCATTGGTGCCGCACTACCTGGTGGCCGACGAACTGGCCCAGGGCAGTCTGGTGGTGCCATGGGACTACGCGATGCCCAGCAGCGGCGCACACTTTATCGCCCATGCCGAACAGGCCGGGGAGATCCCCAAGGTGAAGGCATTTTTGCAGTGGATCGTGGAGTACATGGCGCAGCAGACCGCCAAGACCTGAATGTGCAAGCCCGCACATTGGATCTGTGTCATGGCTTGCAATGCATTGGCACATCCCGATTTTTGCGAATGACCCGGCGACTTTATTTCGTTTGCGGGGCCATGGGGCACGCAGCTTAGATAGGCGCACACCGCCCTTTCCGAGCCCGTGATCCATGAGCCACGCAAGCATCAGCCAGTCGATTGCCATCGTCCACCCCATCTGCCTGAGCCACGGGCGCAATGCCGAGGTCTGGGACACCGCGGGCAAGCGCTATATAGACTTTGTCGGCGGCATTGGTGTGCTCAACCTCGGCCATTGCCACCCCGGCGTGGTGGAAGCCATTCGCGAACAAGCCACCCGACTCACCCATTACGCGTTCAACGCCGCGCCACACGCGCCTTATGTCGAGTTGATGGAGCGGCTCAGCGCCTTTATCCCGGTGAGTTACCCGGTCAGCGGCATGCTGACCAACAGCGGCGCCGAAGCTTGCGAAAATGCGCTGAAAATCGCACGTGGCGTCACCGGCCGTACTGCAGTGATTGCCTTTGACGGCGGCTTCCACGGGCGCACCCTGGCCACCCTCAACCTCAATGGCAAGGTGGCGCCCTACAAGCAAAAAGTCGGGATCCTGCCCGGCCCGGTCTACCACCTGCCCTACCCCAGCGCAGACAATGGGGTGACCACAGGTGATGCGCTAAAGGCCATGGAGCGCTTGTTCAGCGTCGAAATCGACATCGCCGACGTCGCCTGTTTCATCATCGAGCCAGTACAGGGCGAAGCCGGGTTCCTCGCCCTCGACCCCCCATTTGCCAAAGCCCTGCGCCACCTGTGCGATGAACACGGCATCCTGCTGATCGCCGACGAAATCCAATCCGGCTTTGGCCGCACTGGCCAGCGTTTCGCCTTCTCGCGCCTGGGCATCGAACCCGACCTGATCCTGCTGGGCAAAAGCATCGCTGGCGGCGTGCCACTGGGCGCCGTGGTCGGGCGCAAGGCCTTGCTGGACAACCTGCCCAAAGGCGGACTGGGCGGCACCTACTCGGGCAACCCCATTGCCTGCGCAGCCGCACTGGCCACCCTGGATGCAATGAGCGATGCAAACCTGCAAGCGTGGGGCGAACAACAGGAGGCCGCAATCACCAGGCGCCATGCCGCCTGGCAGGCGAAAAAACGCTCGCCCTACCTCGGCCGCCTGACCGGGGTCGGCGCCATGCGGGGAATCGAGCTGATAAAACCCGACGGCACCCCAGCCACCGCGCAACTCAACCAACTATTGAACCTGGCCCGCGATGCCGGCCTGCTACTGATGCCCAGCGGCAAGGCCCGACACATCATCCGCCTGTTGGCACCGCTGACCATCGAGCCGGTGGTGCTGGAGCAAGGGTTGGATATTTTTGAAGCATGCCTGGCACAACTCGACTAAAAGCCAGGCAAGAACAATAAAGTGCAATTATTCTGGCGAAAAAACAATTTAAAACACTAAAATAATTGCACTCAGATTGAAGTGCTAGTATTCCTTCATCTTTAAGATTAAAGCGCTGGAATAATTGCACTCATGGCCAACAAAACTGCTCCGCTCCTTCCAATGACCCAGCAACTGCTGGTGGATCTCGGTGAGCGCCTGCGCCTGGCCCGCTTGCGACGCAAGCTGACTGCCAAACAAGTGGCGGAACGGGCCGGCATGTCGCAGATGACCCTGCGGGCACTGGAGCGTGGCGCTGCCGGTGTCACCATCGGCGCCTACCTGTCCGTGCTGCAGGTATTGGGCTTGGAACAGGATATTGCCTTAATTGCCGAAAGCGACAAATTGGGCCGGCATCTGCAAGACTCGCAGCTACTGAACAAAACACGCAGAACACCCAAATCATCCTTCGGCATCGTCGCCGCGCCTGACGCGCCCCCCTACCTCCAACCTCATGAGCCAGTGACAGCGGCCTCCAAACTTTCCGGGTTAATCGTCAACCCCGTCAACAAGAGCTCCAAACCATGACCCGGGTTGCTGTGTATGCCGACTGGGCGCAACTTGGCACAGCACGCCGCCTGGGCTTTTTGCATGCTCGCCGGGGAGGTGCCGGCGAGCTGTTTGAGTTTGAGTATGAGCAGGCGGCACTGGCCGACCCACTGCTGGCCCTGGCTCCGATCGATCCTCGTATAGGTCTGTTTGACGGCCCTCAATACCCCGCGCAAGGCCGGGATACCTTCGGTGTTTTCAGCGACTCCAGCCCGGACCGATGGGGGCGTATGTTGATGAACCGTCGACTGGATCGCGACAAGCGAGCAGCACGGGTCCCCTCTCATACCCACCTCTTTGAATCGGACTACTTGCTGGGCGTTCACGATGCCTTTCGTGTGGGCGCCCTGCGCTTCAAGCGGGATGACCTGGGTCCGTTCCTTGATGAACGCGAAGGGTTGGCGGCTCCCCCGCTGGTGCAACTGCGTCAACTGGAGGCTGCAAGTCGGGCACTGGAAAACGATCACGACAATACCGCCATCGAAGGCGTCGAGTGGTTACGCATGCTGATTGCTCCGGGCGGTTCATTGGGCGGCGCACGTCCAAAAGCCAGCGTGGTCGACCCCGACGGTCACCTGTGGATCGCCAAGTTCCCCAGCCTTCGCGATGAACACAATGTCGGTGCCTGGGAGTACATCATCGGATCGCTCGCCGAAGGATGCGGACTGCGTGTCGCCGCCATGGAAGCTGAACGCTACGCCAGTGAACATCACTGCTTCAGGGTCAAGCGCTTTGATCGAACCGCTCAAGGGCAACGCATTCACTTTGCCAGCGCGATGACGTTGACTGGCCATACCGACGGAGAGGACGGCTCGACTGGCGTCAGCTACCTGGAATTGGCCCGGGTGCTGATCAACCAGGGCGCCAGCACCCAGGCTGACCTACGGGAACTGTGGTGCAGAATCGTATTCAACCTGTTGGTTTCCAATACCGACGATCACCTGCGTAACCATGGCTTCCTGTTAGAACCCGGTCGCGGCTGGCATCTTTCCCCGGCCTACGATATGAACCCGGATCACTACGGGCAAGGCCTGAAGCTCAACATCAGTGAGCATGACAACGCCCTGGAACTGGAACTGGCACGTTCGGTGGCGGGCTATTTCAGGGTACCTCTCAATGAGGCGGATAGGCTTATCGAGGCGTTCAAGGGTGTAGTTCGCCAATGGCCGACACTGGCCAACGCCATGGGCATATCCCGTCAAGAACAGGAACGTATGAGCCGGGCGTTCCGACTGGCGTTGTAGGAACCGGCTTGCCGGCTCCTACAGGGCGGGGGTCAGTAGCGTGCATCCACCGGCTTACCGCCGTTCGGCCAGTCCTTCACCTTGTCCGGGAAGTCCGGGCGTGGTTTTTGCGAGAAGTAGGCGGCAACGTCCACCGCTTCCTGGTCCGACAAGCCGCCCTGGCCCAGCGGGAACTTCTCGTGGAAACCGATCGGCATGTTGCGTTTGACGAACGCAGCAGCCGTGTAGGTGCGGGCCATGCCGGCGCCGATGTTGAAGGACTGTTCGCCCCACAGCGGCGGATACACCAGGGTGCCGTCAGCACGGGCCAGGCCCTCGCCATCATTGCCGTGGCACACCGCGCATTGCTTGGCGTAGACCTGCTCGCCATTGGCCATGTCCGGCTTGATAGCCGGGTCGATCTTGCCGACGCCACGGCCGGGGACTTTGTCCTCGGGCTTGGTGTTGTTTTTCATCCAGTCGAAGTACGCCACCATCGCCTGCATGTCCGCCGATTGTGGCGACACTGGTTTGCCATTCATCGAACGGCGGAAGCAACCGTTGATGCGCTCTTCCAGGCTCACCACCTTGCCAGCACGCGGGGCGTAGCTGGGGAAGAACGCCGAGACGCCCACAAACGGCGAGCCATCGGCCACGGTGCCGGCGTTGAGATGGCAACTGGTGCAGTTCAGCGAGTTGCCGACGTTATCAGGCAGCAGTTCCTTGGTTTGCAGGTGCAAGCGCATGCCGCGCACCACTTGATCGGCATTCGACGCCGCCAGCAGGTTGGCCAGGCGCGGCGTTTCGAAGGCCGAGAAATCAGTGCTGACCGGGTTGAGCTGGTCACGAATTTTCTTCACCTGGGCGGTGCTAATCGGCGAGCCCTCGTTGCCCCAGCGCGTGCGCACAAAGGTGAGGATTTCCGCCACTTCGTTGTTCCCCAGGCGTGCAAAGCCCGGCATGGTGTAGACCCGTGGATGGGCTGCGGTCTCGGCGGTTTCCCAACCGGTAAGGGTGATGTGCAGCAACGAGGTCGGGTTGCTGGCAACCACGCCGGCGTTGCCGGCCAATGCCGGGAACAGCCCTTTCACACCTGCGCCGTCGCTGCGGTGGCAATCGCTGCAGAACTGCATATAACCCAGGCCGCCACGGCTGGTGAACAAGTCCTTGGGCAACTCGGCAGGACCTTTGGCGACAGCCGGCATTGGCAGGTCATCCTTGCCCGGTGGCAGGGATTTGAGATACGTCGCAATGGCCGTCAGGTCGGTATCCGTGAAGTGCTGGGTACTGTGACGGATCACGTCCACCATGTTGCCCGACACCGTGGCAAAACGGTTCTGCCCGGTCTTGAGCAGTTGCACGGTGTCTTGCACCGTCCATAGGTTGCGCAGGCTCAAGGCACGCCAGTGTTCGACGGTTTCCCCGCCCAGGTAGTGCTCGCCGCCACTGCCGGCGTCGCTCATGGCTTTTTCCTGGAAGGCGATCCCGCGCGGGGTGTGACACGAACCGCAATGGCCGAGGCCCTGGACCAGATAGGCGCCACGGTTGAGCACTGCATCGCGGGCCGGGTCGGCCTGGAACGGTTGTTTGTCGAGGAACATGAAGTTCCACAACGCCAGGCCCCAGCGCTGGTTGAATGGGAAGCCCATGTCGGCTTCGAGGTTGGCCTGGCTGACCGGTTTGACCTCATGCATCAGGTAGGCGAACAAGGCACGCATGTCCTCTTCGCTCATCTTCGCGTAGGACGGATACGGCATGGCCGGGTAAAGGTTCATACCGGCCGGCGTGACACCTTCGCGCATCACGCGGTCGAACTGTTCGAAGCTGTAGTTACCAATCCCGGTCTCGCGGTCCGGGGTGATGTTGCTGGAATAGATGGTGCCCATGGGCGTGCTCAGTTCCAGGCCGCCGGCCATCTGTGGGCCTTGCTTGGCGGTGTGGCAGGCGATGCAGTCACCGAGCTGGGCCACGTATTTGCCCTGGGCGATCAGTTCGGTATCCGGTTTGACGGGTTCGTTGGCGTGCAGGGGAAGCGCCAGACACAGCGTCGCCCCCATCAAGGCCAGACGTGACAGAGAAAGGGCCATCGCATTATTCCTTTAATCACCTGGCCTGGGGGTTGGCCCCTGGGTACAGGTTTATTTACGTTTTTATGAGGTCATCAGGCGGATAACCGGGGCTTTGTAAGCCCCGGTTTTGTTGTAGCGGATTTTCAGAGGTGGCCCGTTGATATGGATCAGGGCCGGGGGAGGTTCAGGCGTTTTGCAGGTATTGCGCGGCGTCGAGTTCAATCATCACCGGCTGGCGAATGTCACCCAGGGTGTGCAGCAAGGCGTGCAAGTCCCGCGGTGTGTCGACCCGATGGTGGGCGACATGGAAACTGCGGGCCATGGCGGCAAAATCCGGGGTCATGATATCCACGCCCAGCGGGGCGATTTCACGGGCCTGCATATAGTCACGGATCTCGCCGTAGCACTGGTTGTTCCACACCACCAGGATCACGCCGACGCCTGCCTCACGGGCCGCGATCAATTCGTTGCTGGCAAACTGCAAGCCGCCATCGCCGACCAGCGCCACCACCGGTCGCTCGGGCTTGGCCAGCTTGGCGCCGATAGCGGCCGGCAACCCGTAGCCGAGGGTGCCGTAGCCAGTGCCGGCGTTGAACCAACTGTTGGCCGCCGGCGCCTGGTAACCCACCGCGCCCTGGTACACCGGCTGGGTCGAGTCACCGACGATCAGCGGGTCGACCAGGCTGTCGCGCAGCAGGTCCAGCAGACCTTGCAGACCTTGTTGCTTGGTGGTCCAGCTCTCGCGCTCCAGACGGTTGACCCGCTGTACGCTGTCCAGTGCCCAACGCCCGCTCGGAGCGGGTGGGTTGACTGCATCCAGCAGCGCCTGCAACCCTTCGCGGGCATCGCCCACCAGCCCGACATGGGCGCGCTGCACGCCCATGACCTGCATGGGGTCGATGTCCAGGCGAATCAGCGGCGCCTTGAATTTCAGTGATCCGAGGCCGAAGAAGTCGTAGTCGGTTTCCCCCAGCTCCGTACCCACGGCGAGGATCACATCGGCTTCGTCAAACAACGAGCGGCCATGGCGCGACGACTGCACACCGTCCAGCAACAACGGGTGCCCCATCGGCAACAAGCCACGGGCATTGGTGGTCAGGGCCACCGGCGCTTGCAGGCGCTCGGCCAGTTGCTGCAACACCTCGGCGCAATCGCGGGCACCGCCACCGGCGAGGATCAGCGGCCGCCGTGCTTCATTGAGCAGCTTCAGCGCTGCCCCCAGCGAAGCCGGGGCCGGGGCCGGTGCGCCTGGCAGGCTGCGGGGCATCAGGTTGAGATCGATGGCCGGCATGTCCAGCACATCCAGAGGAATTTCCAGATGCACCGGGCGCGGGCGCGCACATTTGAACACGGCGAAAGCGCGGGCCAGCAGCTCGGGCAATTGCTCAGGCGATTGCAACGTGTGGCTGAACGCACACACCCCCGCGACCATCGCGCGCTGATCGGGCAACTCGTGCAAATGCCCGTGGCCCAGGCGCAGATGCTCACGGCGGTTGGTGGTGGAAATCACCAGCATCGGCACCGAGTCGGCATAAGCCTGGCCCATCGCGGTAAGAATATTGGTCATGCCCGGGCCGGTAATGATGAAACAGACGCCCGGCTTGCCGCTGGCGCGGGCATAACCGTCGGCCATAAAGCCGGCGCCCTGTTCATGGCGCGGGCTGATATGGCGCAGGCGGCTGCCATGCAGGCCGCGATAGAGCTCGACGGTATGCACGCCGGGGATACCGAAGACGGTATCTACCCCATAACCTTCCAGCAGGCGAACCAGGGACTGGGCGCAGGTGGTCATTGCTCATTTCCTTCTTATTGTTCTGTGTCGATTGGCCAGACCTTAGGCGGCACTCCGAGGGCGGACAAGCAAAAATTTTACCGGCCATTGGCAAAAAAAATTCACGGATTGCCTGAAACTAAAGCCCGCCGCCCAACTGCGACTTCACCCACTCACCAAACGCCTGCACCACCGGGCGCTCGACTTTCTGGTGATCGGCCACCAGGTAATAACCTCGATTGGATTCGATCTCGGTTTCGAACGGCCGCACCAGCAAGCCCCTGGCCAGGGCCTCGCCACTGATCAAGTTGTCGCCCATGGCGATGCCTTGGCTGGCGATGCACGCCGACTGCACAAAATGCGCATCGGCAAACACGATGCCGCGCTGCACATCGACATTCGGCGCCCCGGCGGCGGCCAGCCACACGCGCCAGTCGGAGTAGTCGATCATGTGCAGCAAAGGCGCGCCCGCCAGGTGTTCCGGGGTCTTCAGGCCGCCCATGGTGTTGACCAGGCGCGGGCTGCACACCGGAAAATAACGCAGCGAAACGATCTTCTGCACATGCTGGTTGGGCCAGTCGCCCATACCGTAGGCAATAAACAGGTCGGCGCCGTGGTCGCTGGTGTCATCTGGCGTGCGCGGTGAAATCAGGTGCAATTCGACCTGTGGATAAAGCGCCTGGAAGTCGGCGATATGGGTACACAACCAATAAGTGGCAAACCCCGCCGGGCTGCTGATACACAGGCGCCCGCTGACCTGCTGGCCATCGAACCGCTGCCCGGCCTCAAGGATATTGGCCAGCAGCCCATGGATATCACGGGCATAGCGCTCGCCCTGCCAGGTGATGCGGATATTGCGCCCGGTGCGCTCGGTCAGGGCAAAACCCAGGGTCTGCTCCAGGCTCTTGATCTGGTGGCTGATGGCACTGGGGGTGAGGTTCAGCTCGGTGGCAGCCTCGGACACGCTGCCCAGCCGGGCCACCGCGTCCAGCGCCCGCAAGGCGGTCATAGAGGGGTAACGCATGGGTGTTCACCTGCTCAAAGTTACCCGCACCATAGCCGTAATCGACCGTCAGACATAGCCACTCGTAAAGCGGACAGTTGAATTAAATTTCAAGATCGACGGAAAAATGCTCGATTGACCTCAAATGGCCAGTGGCTATTCTCGATCTTCAGCACGGCACTCCCAAACTTGCCGGCGCGGGTAGTCAACGATGACGTGGGCACGCTGGATAAACGTGGTGTTCTTGCGTTTTTCGCTGGCAAGCCAGCTCCTACAGGGGGCGGTGTCCAGGTTGATCAATTTACAAAAATAAAGAGGGATAACCCTTGAACCCAGTCACCCCGGTGGTCGCCATTGATGCTCTGCACAAGAGCTACGCCGCGCACCATGTTCTCAAAGGCATTTCCCTGCGCGCCAACGAAGGCGATGTGGTGTCGTTGATCGGTTCCAGCGGCTCGGGCAAAAGCACCCTGCTGCGTTGCATCAACCTGTTGGAAATCCCGTGCAGCGGCAGCCTGCGCATCAACGGCGAAGAAGTGCGCCTGAAAAAGGACCGCGCCGGCAACCCGCTGATTGCCGACCCGGATCAAGTCGCTCGCCTGCGCACGCAACTGGGCATGGTGTTCCAGAGCTTCAACCTGTGGCCCCACCGCACCGTGCTGGAAAATGTCATCGAAGCACCGGTGTATGTGCTGGGTGAAGACCGCAAGGACGCCATCGCCCACGCCGAACACCTGCTGGAAAAAGTCGGCCTGGCCAGTAAGCGCGATGCCTTCCCCGCCTTCCTGTCCGGCGGCCAGCAACAGCGCGTGGCCATCGCCCGCGCCCTGGCCATGCGCCCGCGCGTCTTGCTGATGGATGAGCCCACCTCGGCCCTCGACCCGGAACTGGTCGGCGAAGTACTGAAGGTGATCCAGGGCATCGCCGAAGAAGGCCGCACCATGATCCTCGTCACCCACGAAATGGCGTTTGCCCGCGACGTATCGAGCAAAGTCATGTTTCTACACCAAGGATTGGTTGAAGAAGAAGGCACGCCACAGCAAGTCTTCCAGAACCCCACCAGCGAGCGTTGCCGCCAGTTCGTCATGGCCCAGGACAATCGCGTTTGAACTGCCGCTTCCATCCTTCAAAACAATAACTTCGAAAGGGTCAAGCCATGCACAACTCTCTGAAATCCCTCGCCGCCGGCTGCGTGCTCGCCGTGCTGTCCCACAGTGCCGTTGCCGCCGACAAAATCGTCTTCGGCATCGCCCTGGAACCCTACCCGCCATTCTCCGAAAAAGCCGGCAATGGCGCCTGGAGCGGTTTCGAGCCGGACCTGATCAAGGCCCTGTGCGAGCGCATGCAGGCCCAATGCCCGCTCAAGGAAGTGTCCTGGGACGGCTTGATTCCCGCCCTGCAATCGAGCCAGATCGACGTGATCCTCAACTCCCTGAGCATCACCGAGGAGCGCGAAAAGGTCATCGACTTCACCGCGCCTTACTACCAGACCCCGGCCATGTGGGTCGCCGACAAGAGCCTGGAGCTGGTCACCACGCCCGAGGGCCTCAAAGGCAAGCTGATCGGCGTGCAGGGCTCGACCTCCAACGCCACCTACCTCAAGGCCTACTACGCCAAGGGTTCGACCTTGCGCTACTACAACACCCAGGACGACATGACCGCCGACCTGCAAAGCGGGCGGATCGACGTGATGCTGGCCGACGCCCTGACCATCGAACCGATCTTCAAGTCCGCCGCCGGCAGCGGCCTGGCCGACAAGGGCCTGGCGCCGAAAGACCCGTTGTTCGGGTCGGGCATCGGGGCCGCCGTGCGCAAGGGTGACACCCCGTTGCGCGAGCAGCTCAACACGGCGCTGGCGGCAATCAAGGCCGATGGCACCTACGACAAAATTCGCAGCCGCTATTTCAGCGTCGATATTTCCGCGCAATAACGTCCAACGGAAAGCGCCATGATTTCTTTGTCCGAACTCACCCAGCTGTTCGTCGCCGACGGCTGGCTCAACGCCCTGCTCCAAGGGGCGGTGGTGACCTTGCAGATCTCCGCCGGGGCGTTTGTGCTGGGCCTGGGCATCGGCCTGCTGGTGGCCATGATCAAACTCAAGGGCCCGCGCTGGCTGGTACGCCTGGCCAACCTCTACACCACGCTGTACCGCGCGGTGCCGGAGTTGCTGCTGATTTTGCTGCTGTATTACGCCGGCACCGACCTACTGAACATGGCGATGGCGGCGATGGGCCGCGACAGCGTGACCGTCAACGGTTTTATCGCTGCGGTGCTGGTGTTGGGCATCGTCCAGGGCGCCTATTCGGCGGAGATCATTCGTGGCGCGATCCAGGCCATTCCCGTCGGCCAACTGGAAGCCGCGCGGGCCTTTGGCATCGAGCGCTGGCTGCTGGTGCGCCGGGTGCTGCTGCCGAGCATGCTGCCGTTTGCCATGGCCGGCCTGTCGAACCTGTGGCTGGTGCTGGTCAAGGACAGCGCGTTGATCAGCATCGTCGGCTACAGCGAGTTGCTCTCGGTGGGCAAACAGGCTGCCGGCTCTACCAAGCATTACCTGGTGTTCTACCTGGCAGTGGCAGCGGTGTATTTCATCATCACCCTGGTTTCCAACGGCGCCTTCCGGGTGTTCGAACGCCGGATCAACCGCTGGATGCCGCAGCACTAAGGAGCGCAGCTGATGGACTTTTCATGGATCAACAGTTTTGCCAACGAGCTGCTGCATGGCCTGGGTATCACCCTGAAGTTGCTGGCCTTGTCCGGGGTGTTCGGCTTCTTGCTGGCGGTGCTGGTGGCGTTGGGGCGCTTGTCGTCGAACCCGCTGATCAGTGCGCCGTTGCGCGCCTATACCGCAGTGTTTCGTGGCACGCCGCTGCTGGTGCAGATCTACATCCTGTACTACGGCGTGGGCAGTGTGTTTGCCAGTTACCCGCTGATTCGCGGCAGTTTTCTCTGGCCGTACCTGCGTGAAGGTTTCTGGTACGTGGCCCTGGCCCTGATTCTGTGTGTCGGCGCCTATGTCGGCGAAGTGCTGCGCGGCGCGCTGCGGGCCGTGCCACGGGGCGAACTCGAAGCAGCGCGGGCCTTTGGCATGAAGCGCCTGATGGTGCTGCGCCGGGTCTGGCTGCCACGGGCCCTGGAGCTGGTGAAGCCGACATTGGTCGGCGAGACCGTGTTGCTGCTCAAGGCCACCGCGCTGGCCTCCACCGTGGCCGTCACCGACTTGCTCGGCGCCGCCAACCTGGTGCGGGCGCAGACGCTGCGGGTGTACGAACCCCTGCTGGCCGTGGCGGTGATCTACATTGTCCTGGCGTTCGTGATCGAACACGTCTTCTCGCGCTGGGGCAAAGTCCCGCAGCGCCAGGCTTGAATCAATTTTAGGAGAACAAGGATGCGTTATTCACCGTTTGTCGAGCGCATTAGTGGCGAGTCCGTCAGCGCCTGGGATATTCACTACGCGGCCGTCGAAGCCCGTGGTCGTGGCGAAGATGTGATTGTGTTGAGCGTGGGCGATCCAGACTTCGCCACCGCCAGCGCCATTTGCGAAACCGCCGTCGACGCCTTGCGCGCCGGCGACACTCACTACACCCACGTCCTCGGCCGACCGGCCCTGCGCGAAGCGATTGCCGCCAAGCAAAGCCGCCTGCAAGGGATTGCCGTACACGCCAATAACGTGGCCCTGGTGGCCGGCGCGCAAAACGGCCTGTTCGCCACCTCGCTGTGCCTGTTCAGCCAGGGCGACGAAGTGCTGGTGCCGGAACCGATGTACCTGACGTACGAAGCGTGCATCCACGCTTCCGGTGCACGCATCGCAACCATCGAGCAACCGGCGGCCAACGGTTTTCGCCTGACCCGCGCGGCGCTGGAAAAAGCCATTACCGCCAAGACCCGGGGCATTGCCCTGGCCACGCCGTGTAACCCCACCGGCAATGTCTACAGCCGCGAAGAGCTGGAGCTGGTGGCCGAAGTCGCCCGTGAGCATGACCTGTGGGTGATTTCCGATGAGGTCTACGGGCAAATCACGTACGACCAGCCACACCTGAGCATCGCCTCGCTGCCGGGCATGGCCGAGCGTACCGTGGTGCTCAACAGCCTGTCGAAAACCCACGCCATGACCGGCTGGCGCGTGGGTTGGGTGGTGGCGCCAACCGCACTGGTGGGCCACCTGGATAACCTGCTGCTGTGCATGCTCTATGGCTTGCCCGGGTTTATCCAGGAAGCGGCGGTCAAGGCCCTGGAACTGGATGACGAAGTGGTCAGCGATGCGCGCACGGTGTATCGCCGTCGGCGTGACCTGGTGGTAGCGGGCCTCGGTGGTATTACCGACCTCGATTGCCGGGTGCCGCAAGCCGGGATGTTCATGCTGGTAGACGTGCGCCGCACGGGGCTGTCGAGCATGGACTTTGCCTGGCAGCTGTTCCGCGCCACCGGCGTCTCGGTGCTCGATGCCCAGGCGTTTGGCGCCAGTGCCGAGGGCTTTGTGCGCATCTCCTTTACCGTCGCCGACGACACCCTCAAAGACGCCTGCCAGCGCATTGCCGGGTTTGTCGAGGGCCTGAGAGCCAACCGCTGATTATGTGAACACTGGGATTGATGTGGGAGCTGGCTTGCCTGCTCCCACATTTGATCTTTGTTCGTCTTGAATATTGAGGTTTCCCCCGTGACCGCTTCCGACCAATTCACTTCCACCCACTCCGTTGTCGGCGAGCACGCTGACCTGGTGCTGCACAACGGCCGCCTCTACACCCTCGACCCGGCCCAGCCGTGGGCCGAAGCGGTGGCGATTCGCGGGGGACGTTTTATCGCGGTGGGCACGTTCGCCGACCTGCAACACCTGATCGGCCCGCAGACCCGCCAACATGATCTGCAAGGTGCATTTTGCATGCCCGGCCTGCACGACATGCACACCCACCCCGACCTCGCCCTGGCCCCGCGCTACAGCGATGACCTGGATGTGGGCATCGAAGACCCCACCCCCGAACAACTGGCGGCGGCGATCCACGCCTATGCCGAGGCCCACCCCGGTGATGGCTGGATCTACGGCCAATATTGGGTGCGCTACACCTTCCGCGAAGATGGCCTGACCCCAGGTCGCGAATGGCTCGACAGCATCATGCCCGACCGCCCGGTGGCGCTGCTGGACCGGATGTGGGGCACCATGATGGTCAACTCCAAGGCCCTGCAACTGGCCGGCATCGACCACCACACCGCCGACCCGCGCAACGGCTATATGGAGCGCGACGAACTCAGCGGCGAGCCCAACGGCCTGCTGATCGACGGCGCCTACGCACTGATCCATGCAGCCATGCCGCCGACCCCGGTGGCAGTGCTGCGCCGGGCCTATCGCGACGGCGTGCATTTCCAGAGTTCGCGCGGTGTCACCGCGACCAAGTACGTACACGTCTGCGAACGGCGCCTGGACGCCCTCAAGGAACTGGACGACGCCGGCGAATTGAGCGTACGTGTAGAAGCGGCGATCAGTTGGCAGGACGATATCTTCCCAGTGCGCCGGCGCTGGGAACTGCTCGGCGGCGAACGTCACTACTATCGCAGCGCGCGGCTGAATGCCAACGCGGTGAAATTCCACTTCGACGGCACCGTGGAGCCCAAGTCTTCGTACCTGATGACCCCATGGGCAGCGGATTCCACCTGGCGCGGCAAGCTCAACCTGACCCCGGAACACATCACCGACATGGTGGTAGACATGGACCGTCGCGGCCTGCGGGTGATCGCCCACTGCACCGGCGACGGCGCCTCCGATGTATTCCTCGATGCGGTGGCCGAGGCGCGGCGGGTCAATGGCGACAGCGGCATCCGGCACCAGTGCGCCCACAGCACGCTGCTGCATCCGGGCAACCTCAAGCGCTTCAAGGCGCTGAACGTGATCGCCGAGTTTTCCCCGGCCGCCTGGTACCCGACACCGTTTGCCAGCGGCGCCCGTTCCGGTTATGGCGCCGAGCGCCTCAAGCGCATCTATGATTTCAAAGGCGTACTGGCCGAAGGCGGCCTGGCGGTGATGGGCACCGATTGGCCGGTGGCCTCGATTGACCCATGGCTGGCCCTGGAAACCATGGTCACCCGGCAGAACCCGTGGAACCAGGAACCGGACTGCTTCGGCGAACCGATCACCCTGGAGCAGGCACTGCAAGTGGCGACCCTCAACGGCGCCCACGCCATGGGCCTGGAGCATTCCACCGGCAGCCTGGAAGTGGGCAAGTGCGCCGACCTGATCGTGATCGACCGCGACCTGTTCGCCCAGCCGGCGCGCAACTACATCCACCAGACCCAGGTGCTGCTGACCTTTGTCGATGGCCGTCCGGTCTACGACCGTCTCAACGCGTTTGCAGATACGGCGTTGCAAGCCGTGTGGCAAGGCCTGCCGCCGGTGATCGAATGAATAACGACAGCATTGCCGTCACGCTGGTCTCGGGCTTTCTCGGCGCAGGCAAGACCACCCTGCTCAACCGCATCGCGCAGCAGCCGCAACACGGACGGATGGCGGTGATCGTCAATGACTTTGGCGAGCTGAATATCGATGCGGCGATCATCGCCGAAGTCACCGATGCGGTATTCAGCCTGCAGAACGGCTGCATCTGCTGCACGGTGCAGGAGGATCTGCTGGCGCAACTGGTGAGCCTGAGCCAGCTGCACCCACGCCTGGATCGCATCGTGATCGAATGCAGCGGTGTCTCCGACCCGCAGCGCATTGTGCAGACCCTGGGTTATCCACAGCTCAAGGCGCACCTGCACCTGGATACCGTGATCACCCTGGTGGACGCCAGCGGTTATAGCCACCTGGAAGGCGAGTTCGCCCGGCTGTCCCGCGCCCAGGTGGCCTGCGCCGACCTGGTGCTGCTGAACAAGGCCGATCTGGTCAGCGCCGCCGAACTGCAAAGCCTGCGTGCAACTATCGGCGCGCGCACGCGGGTGATCAGCACCGTTCAGGCGCAGATCCCCGACGCCCTGCTGCTGGGCGAACGCAGCCCGCGCAACGGCTTCACTCCCGTGCCCGCGCCGCACCATGAATTGTTTGAAAGCTGGACCTGGCAAGGCACCCAGGCCCTACCGGCCAAGACCCTGCGCGATTGGCTGGGGCAACTGCCCAAGGACGTGTTCCGCCTAAAAGGCCTGGTGCATTTGCAGGGCAACGAGCAACCGTTCTGGCTACAACACGTGGGCAATCGCAGCCAGTTCACCCTGGCCAGCGGCGAACATGCGCAGAACTCGGCGCAACTGGTGTTTATCGCCCGACGCGGCAGTGGCTTGCGGGCAGCGCTGGAAGCGCAACTGCAGGAGATGCAGGGCCTGTAGACGCGGATGACGATGAAGGCAGAGTGCCGCCTTGACCTTGCTACCCTGGCCCTTGAAAATGCCCGACGCTTTTTTCGTCTCCCCGCTTACAGAAGTAGTGAAATTTCAATGTCCGATTCCCGCACCGAAGAATCCGTAGTCACCTTGCAATCCAAAGCTGAATACGAAAACGCCATCAATCTTTCACAGCATGTGCCAGCGGCCAAGAACATCAGTGAAATGGTGCTGGACGCCTTCCATACCTCCAAGGAAAGCGACCAGATCCGCGAATTGCGCATCGCCATCCGCCAGGCCCACGACGCCTTTGACGATGACCAGGCCTACGACCTGATGGGCCAGCTCAAGCAGCTCAAGGACGCCGAAGCCGCCGACAACGCCGCCCTCGAAGACTTGAGCAGCAAGTTCTCGATCAGCCGCATCCTTTCCAGCTTCAAGGACGACCCAGAGTTCCAGGAACTGGTCTACGGCCTGGCCCTCAAGGTGCTGAACCAGACCCACCAGGCCATCAGCAATCCGAGCGCCGGCAAAGGCAAGGCTGCACGGGCGAAGAAGGAAGTGGAAGTGTTTGTGATCAGCAAGGATGGCATCAGCGTCACCCTGCCCTTGCGCACACCGCGCTCCAAACTCAATGTTGACCGCGAGGCGCTGGAATTCCTCGGTTTCAGCTTTGTGGGTGAAGGCGATGAGGCCGAGCTTGAGAGCGAGACCTTTGTGGATAACGCCGGTGCCGAGCAGCCGTTGACGCGCAAGAGCATCGTTACCGCGTTGCAGCAGCAGACAGCGTTTGACGGTTACAGCATCGCCCAGCAATAAGCCCTCCCCCACCTCTAAATGTGGGAGCGGGCTTGCTCGCGAATGCGCAGTGTCAGTCACTTTATTTGCTGATTGATACACCGCTTTCGCGAGCAAGCCCGCTCCCACAGGTAAGCAGCTCCGCGCTCTGGTTTTGCTGTTGCTCTGCTTTTGATCTTGATCTTGATCGGCGCCCCGTTAAACCACGATGGCCGCAGGCAGGTATTGCGCAGTGGGCACCCCGGCATGGATGCCGGGGTAGCCGCGACACGGCCATGGATGGCCGATCGCGGCGGGCCCACGGAGCAATGCCTGACTGTGGGCATGCCGAGCCTAGGCGAGGCACCGAGTGGTGGGGCGAGGACCTTTTGGTTACTTTTGGGTCCCTCCAAAAGTGACCCGCTGTAAGAGCGGAACCAATAGCCGCCGTGACCGCAAAAATGGATATGTACTCATACCAAACCATCCCCAACACCCCACAAAAAAGCCCCGCTCTTCTCTCGAAGGCGGGGCTTTTCATTGCATCCCAACTCAGTGGGCGTAAGTCAGCAGCAACTCTTTCGGCACCTGGAAATCCAGGGACATCATCACGCTCAAGGCGGTGATGGTGAAGATCGAGAAGACGAACAACTTGCGCGCCCAGACGGTGTCATCCACCGCCTTGTAGCCAGTCCAGGCCATGTACAACCAGTACATGCCCATGGCTGCGGCCACGGCGAGGTAGCTCATGCCGGCGTAGCCACTGAAGGTCAACATCAAGGTCGCCACAAGGAAGGCCAGGATGTAGAGCAGGATGTGTTTCTTCGCCACCTGGATGCCACGCTTGACCGGCAGTACCGGAATCGAAGCCGCCAGGTAGTCGTTGAAACGGAAGATCGCAATGGCGTAAGAGTGCGGCATCTGCCACAGGCTGAACATCACCAGTAGCACCAGCGCAGCCATGTCGAAGCTATTGGTCACAGCCACATAACCAATCACCGGCGGCATCGCCCCCGACAGACTGCCCACCAGCGTGCCGTGAACCGACTTGCGCTTGAGGTACAGGCTGTAGAGGCCGACGTAGATGACAAAACCGATCACGGCAAACAACGCCGCCAGCGGGTTGGCCACCGTGTACAGCAACGCAACGCCGGCAACACCGAGGACGGTCGCGAAAATCAGTGCCAGTTTCAGGGAGATGAGGCCCTGGACCAGCACGCGATTCTTGGTGCGCTCCATCTTGATATCGATGTCACGGTCAATGCAGTTGTTGAACACGCAACCGGACGCCACAACAAGGGAAGTGCCGATCATTGCCGCCAGGAAAATGGCCAGATCGACATGCCCCTTGGAGGCCAGGAAGAAACCGCCTGCCACAGAAAGCACGTTACCGAAAATGATCCCCGGTTTGGTGATTTGGATAAAGTGCTTAAGCGACATCGGGTCTTACCTCACTTCGCCATCATGTAGGTGTGGATGCTGAACATGATCCACAACGACAGGCCAACCAGCAGCACGATCACAATGGCCGTGAACACAAACGCAACCACGTTGTTGCGCTGGGCCTGGGAGCGATCCAGGTGCAGGAAGTAATACAGGTGAACAACCACCTGGATCACCGCGAACAACAGCACGATGGCCAGTGTCGTGGCCTTCGGCAAGGTTGGGTACATCACCAGGCCGAACGGGATGACAGTCAGGATCACCGACAGGATGAAGCCAATGGCGTACGACTTTACGCTGCCGTGGCTCGCATCATGGCTGTCATGGGAGTGTGCGTTAGCCATTACAGAGTCCCCATCAAGTAGACAACGGTGAAGACGCAGATCCAGACCACGTCCAAGAAGTGCCAGAACAGGCTCAGGCAGCTCAGGCGGGTCTTGTTGGTCGACGTCAGGCCATGCTTGTTGACCTGGTACATCATGATCGCCATCCAGATCAGACCGGCGGTTACGTGCAGACCGTGGGTACCGACCAGGGTGAAGAACGCCGACAGGAAGCCGCTGCGGCTAGGGCCGTAGCCTTCGGAGATCAGCAGGTGGAACTCGTTGATCTCCATGGCGATAAAGCCGAGGCCGAGCAGGAAGGTCAGGCCCAGCCACTTCAGCACGCCTGCCTTGTTGCCACGGAAGAACGCCAGCATGGCGAAGCCGTAGGTGATCGAACTGAACAGCAGCAAGGCGGTTTCGCCCAGTACGTAATTCAACTCGAAGATGTCGTGGCCCGACGGGCCACCCGCTACGTTGTTTACCAGTACCGCGTACACCGCGAAGATCGACGCAAACAGGATGCAGTCGGTCATCAGGTAGAGCCAGAAACCGTAGACGGTCATCTCGCCCGCGTCGTGGTGGTCATCGTGCCCATGGTCATCGACATGGGCGTGTCCAGCATTGGTCACTAAGTTCGACATGGTTTAAGCCTGTTCCAACGAGGTTTCAACACGGTTGGCCGGAATCTTCTTCTCGGCAACCAGGCGAGCGTGCTGCTCGGCTTCGATGCGTTCGATCACGTCGACCGGCACCATGTAGCCTTGATCATCACGAGCCGCGTGGATCACGAAATAGATCACGGTGCCAGCCAGGCTAGCGATGGCCAGCCACCAGATGTGCCAGATCATCGCGAAACCGAATACCGTCAACAGCGCGCCCATCACCACGCCAGTGGCGGTGTTGTTCGGCATGTGGATCGGCGAGTAGCGCACAGGACGCTGGTACGCAGTACCGTTTTCCTTGGCTTCGGTGAACGGATCGATCGTCTCGGCCTTAGGCAGCACGGCAAAGTTGTAGAACGGCGGTGGCGACGAGGTCGACCATTCCAGGGTGTGTGCATTCCATGGGTCGCCGGAGTCGCAGGCGTTCTGCTTGCGGTCACGGATACTCACGTACAGCTGGATCAACTGGCAGGCGATACCCACAGCGATCATCACCGCACCGAACATGGCGACGTACAGGTACGGCACCCACTCAGGGTTGGTGCTGGCGTTCAGACGACGGGTCATGCCCATGAAGCCCAGTGCATAGAGCGGCATGAACGCGACGAAGAAGCCGGTGATCCAGAACCAGAATGCAGCCTTGCCCCAGCCTTCGTGCAGCTTGAAGCCGAACGCTTTCGGGAAGTAGAAGCTGAAACCTGCGATGTAGCCGAATACCGCGCCGCCGATGATCACGTTGTGGAAGTGAGCGATCACGAACAGGCTGTTGTGCAGTACGAAGTCAGCACCCGGGATGGCCAGCAGTACGCCGGTCATGCCGCCGATAGCGAAGGTCACCATAAAGCCCAGGGTCCACAGAACCTGGCTGGTGAAGCGCAGACGGCCGTGGTAGATGGTGAACAGCCAGTTGAATAGCTTCACCCCCGTCGGGATCGAAATCAGCATCGTCGCCAGGCCGAAGAAGGCGTTGACGCTGGCCCCCGAACCCATGGTGAAGAAGTGGTGCAGCCAGACCATGAAGCCCAGTACAGAGATCGCGCCCGATGCGTAGACCATCGAGTGGTGACCGAACAGGCGCTTGCCGGTAAAGGTCGAGATCACTTCGGAGAAGATACCGAACGCTGGCAGGATCAGGATGTACACCTCAGGGTGACCCCATGCCCAGAACAGGTTCACGTACATCATTGGATTGCCACCAAGTTCATTGGTGAAAATGTGGAAATCCATGTAACGGTCAAGCGTCAGCAGTGCCAGGGTAGCGGTCAGGATCGGGAACGAAGCCACGATCAGGACGTTGGCCCAGGTGCAGGTCCAGGTGAAGATCGGCATGTCCATCAGTTTCATGCCTGGGGTACGCATTTTCAGCACGGTGGCCAGGAAGTTGACCCCCGTCAGTGTCGTACCCAACCCGGATAGCTGTAGCGCCCAGATGTAGTAATCCATCCCCACGCCCGGACTGTATTGCAGCCCCGACAACGGCGGATAGGCAACCCAACCGGTCTTGGCGAATTCGCCGACGCCCAGGGACAGGTTGATCAGCACGACGCCGGAAACCAGCAGCCAGAAGCTCAGGGAGTTGAGGAACGGGAACGCAACGTCACGCGCACCGATCTGCAGCGGCACTGCCAGGTTCATCAGGCCGGTGAAGAAAGGCATCGCCATGAAGATGATCATGATCACACCGTGGGCGGTGAAGATCTGGTCATAGTGTTCAGGCGGCAAGTAGCCAGGCGACCCCTCGGTGGCCATGGCCAACTGGGTCCGCATCATGATGGCGTCGGCAAAACCACGCAGCAGCATGACCATGGCGACGATGATGTACATCACGCCGATTTTCTTGTGGTCGACCGACGTCAACCACTCGGTCCACAGGTAGGTCCACTTCTTGAAGTAGGTGATTGCCGCAAACAGCCCCAGACCACCCAGCGCGATCATGGCGATGGTCACCATCACGATCGGCTCGTGGAACGGCACCGCTTCCCAACTTAATTTACCAAACATCGTTTACTCCTCTGCCCCGGCAGCTGAATGCGAATTTGCGTCCGTCCCTTCCACAGCAGCCACTTCTTTCTTCTCGTGCTTGACCGGCTTGCCTGGCTTCATCGCTTCATACTTATCGATGATTTTGTCAAACAGGTCCGGCGTGTACGAGGAGTACAGCTCTACAGGGTTGTTCTGGCTTGGCTTGGCAAGGGCTTCGTATTCAGCTTTTTCCAGCTGTTTTGGTGAGCTCTTGGCTTCTTGTACCCAGGCATTGAAATCTTCCTGAGTGGTGGCGATTGCTTTGAATTTCATACCGGTAAAGCCCGCGCCACTGTAGTTGGCGGAGATACCGTCGAGCTCGGCGTTCTGGTTGGCAATCAGGTGCAGCTTGGTCTGCATGCCCGCCATTGCGTAGATCTGGCCACCCAGGCCCGGAATGAAGAACGAATTCATCACCGAGTCAGAAGTCACTTTGAAGTTGATCGGGGTGTTAGCCGGGAACACGATCTTGTTGACGGTGGCGATCCCTTGCTCGGGATAGATGAACAGCCACTTCCAGTCCAGCGCGACCACTTCGATAGTGATTGGCGGCACGTCGGATTCCAGCGGACGGTAAGGGTCCAGCTCGTGGGTCGACTTATAGGTGATGTAACCCAGGGCGATGATGATGAGTACAGGTACCAGCCACACCGCGATCTCGATCTTGGTGGAGTGCGACCACTTCGGCGCGTAGGTCGCCTTGGTGTTGGACGCGCGGTATTTCCAGGCGAACGCGAAGGTCATCACGATCACCGGCACCACGACCAACAGCATCAGCAGCGTAGCGGTGATGATCAGGTTACGTTGCTCCACGCCGACCTGACCCACAGGGTCGAGCAGCGTCCAGTTGCAGCCTCCCAGCAATAACATGCCGAAAAGCGGCACTATGCCTAGTAATCGGGTGTACCTGTTTTTACTCATCTCACGACCTCTAAAGCAGCTTGCGCAATGCAGTTGGGTTTTGATCGCCAACACTTCACCCTGCCAAGGGTTGGCATTTCTCTTCGATTGAATAAGGGCCTGCCCGGCGCTTCATGCGCTGATCGACACGTCCAGGTCTGGCGGTGAATTCTTATTCGATTTCGTTGGTCAAAGGCCTTGTTACAGACCAATTCCATTTGGTGCGGATAGTTGAAAGGCTGCCGGCACCTGGGGTCGCATGAAGCAATGTTTTCGCCTCTCGACCGCCCTATTTGCTCAGGGTTGAGCAGCACCGGACATTCAGTGCGGGCGATTGTAGTTAGCTAGCGATGTATAAACCATGACTTATAAAGAAATTATTTTTATCGATTACAGCAATAATCCTGCGCCATTGTTGCAAAGGTCCGGGATCGTATCGCGTTTGATTCTCAACAAAAACCACAAAAAATGCCGTGTTATTGCCCATTTTGTCGCATTCAGCGCCCTCTCCTGCCCCCCGTAAACCCTAGGCAAGCCCGCTAAAAACAAGGCATTCACAGCTCACTGGAAGTTCTGTACCGCACGCCGTGCGCGGGGTCGGCCTGGATGGAAAGTGACAGGCAAAAACGCCTGGTCAACGGCTGATCAAGCATCGGGGCACGGGGTGGGAAACGTCCTGCGGCGCCTTCAGTGTGACAACGTGTCGCACGTTGCGCGCTGCCATTCTTGTCCAGCGTCACGGTCCTTTCACAAAATGCCCGCACACAAAAACGCCCCGGCCTGCATCAGCAGGACCGGGGCGTTTTGTAGGACGATTTAAGCGCTGTGCTTGCGGTTACGGTAAATGCCCAGGGGCACCAGGATCACCGTCAACACGAACGCCACCAGCGCCCATTGAGCCAGGGACAAGCCCAGGACCGGCGGGTACGGCGTGCTGCAGAAACCGTCGACCTGGAAGCCCAGCGGGAAGATCTTCGCCAGGGGCAGGTCATCGACAATCGGTTGCAACACGTCGATACCGCAACTGATGGCCGGATAGAACTGGGTATACACATGGTGCCCGGCGGCAGCGACACCCCCCAGGGCACTGAGCACCACCAGCACTTCAAAGACCGTGACACTGCGTTGGGTGCGCATCGCCGCGCCGATAAAGGCAAAGAGCGCAATCAGCAACAAGGCATAGCGCTGCAGGATGCACAGTGGGCATGGCGCTTCGCCCAACACTATTTGCATATAGAGCGCGCCACCGATCAGCGCCAGGCAGATGATCCCCAACAACACCAGGAAGCGCCGTTCACGCCCTAACCGCATTTCGTCAATCATCCCCGTTTCCCTTTGCCTAATGATGGTTGTGCCAATGGCCGCAAGTTTACACACAGGAGGTGAAAATTTAGCAGTAGGCAGCGGGAGGGTAGGCAAAATGGGTTAACGGCGCATTAATGTGGTGGTCTTTCGGGCCTCTTCGCGAGCAAGTCGAATCGCCGCACCGCCGCTCCCACATTTTGAATGTATTCACAGATCAAATGTGGGAGCGGCGGTGCGGTGTTGAAGAGCGGCCGCTTATTCCAGCGCCGCCGCCGGCCCAAAGAACTCATACCGGCTCTGCTTCTCAGGCACACCCAGTGCCTTGAGGTGACGCTTGATCGCACTCATAAAGCCCTTTGGCCCCAGGAAGTAGGCATCCACATCACGCTCCTCAGGCAACCACGCCGCCAGTTGCTCCTGAGTCAACATCCCCAGCTTGTCCGCCGCCGGGCTGATGCCATCATCCTCGGCATAGCAATAGAAGCGTTGCAGTTGCGGATGCTGCACGGCCAACGCATCGACCCAGTCACGGAACGCATGCACACCGCCATTACGCGCACAGTGGATAAAGTGCACCGGGCGCTCGGTCGCCAAAGCCGCTTCCAGCATCGGCAGGGTTGGCGTGATGCCCACCCCGCCACTGATCAGCACCAGGGGTTTGTCGCTGGGCACCAGGGTGAATTCTCCCGATGGCGGGAACAGGTCGAGGGTCGCACCCACGTGCATCTGGTCATGCAGGTAGTTGGAGACCCGCCCGCCCGCTTCGCGTTTGACGCTGATGCGGTACAGGCCCGAATCGGTGCGTGCCGACAACGAATAGTTGCGGCGCACTTCTTCGCCATCGAGCAGCAGTTTCAGGCCGATGTACTGGCCAGGCTCAGCCGCGAGGATCGGGCCGTCATCCACCGGGGCAAAGTACAGGGAAATGATTTCGCTGCTCTCCTCCACACGCTTGACCAGCAGAAACGGCCGGGCACCACGCCAGCCACCAACGGCCTGGGCTTTTTCGTCGTAGATCGCACTTTCGGCACCGATCAGGATATCGGCCAGTTGCCCATAGGCGGCGCCCCACGCACTCATCACTTCAGGGGTGGCGATTTCATCACCCAGCACCTCGGAAATCGCCCGCAGCAGGCAGTTGCCGACAATCGGGTAATGCTCCGGCAGAATTTGCAGGGCCACGTGCTTGTTGATGATCTTGGCCACCAGGTCGCCCAACTGATCCAACTGGTCGATATGCCGCGCATACATCAGCACACCATTGGCCAAGGCGCGAGGCTGGTCGCCGCTGGCCTGGTGGGCCTGGTTGAACAGCGGGCGCACTTCGGGGTATTCGGACAACATCATGCGGTAGAAGTGGGTGATCAGGGCTTCACCACCGCTTTCGAGCAGTGGCACAGTGGACTTGACGATGGCACGGTCTTGAACGCTAAGCATGGGGAGACTCCTGAGCTTTTAGGCTTCTGAATGATTACCTTGTGATACTCAGTATTCGTGCCAACTAATAATTCGTTATTTATCAATAGCTTAATTTAAATATAGTCAATATGACTTCCTACACATTATAGTCATTAGGACTACAAGGAGTCATTATGACTGCACACTCCCTGCTCACCACCCTGTTGCCATTGGTCGCCGACCTCTCCCGCGAACTGCCCGAAGGCGAGCGCTACCGACGCCTGCTGCAAGCCATGCGCACCCTGCTGCCCTGCGATGCCGCCGCGCTGCTGCGCCTGGACGGTGAATGGCTGGTGCCACTGGCGGTGGACGGCTTGAGCCCGGACACCTTGGGCCGACGCTTCAAGATCAGCGAACACCCGCGCTTCGAAGTGCTATTGAGCAGCCCCGGCCCGACCCGCTTCGACAGCGACAGCGAACTGCCCGACCCCTATGACGGCTTGGTCGATGGCCTGCACGGTCATCTGGAAGTCCACGACTGCATGGGCTGCCCGCTGTTTGTCGACGACCGCCCCTGGGGCCTGCTGACCCTGGATGCCCTGGACACCGAGCGCTTCGAGCGCGTCGAACTGGACGCCTTGCAAGCCTTTGCCAGCCTCGCCGCCGCCACGGTCAATGTCGCCGAACGTATCGAGCACCTGGCATTGCGCGCCGAGGATGAACACCAGCGCGCGGAAATCTATCGCCAGGCCAGCGGCCAGCAGCACAAGGAAATGATCGGCCAGAGCAAGACCCACAAGCGCCTGGTAGAGGAAATCAAACTGGTGGGCGGCAGCGACCTGACCGTGCTGATCACCGGCGAAACCGGGGTCGGCAAGGAACTGGTGGCCCAGGCCATCCACGCGGCCTCATCGCGCAGCGAAAAACCGCTGATCAGCCTCAACTGCGCCGCCCTCCCGGAAACCCTGGTGGAGAGCGAACTGTTTGGCCACGTTCGCGGCGCGTTTACCGGCGCGCTAAATGAACGGCGGGGCAAGTTCGAGCTGGCCAATGGCGGCACGTTGTTCCTTGATGAGGTGGGCGAATTGTCGCTGACCGTGCAGGCCAAGCTGCTGCGGGTCCTGCAAAGCGGGCAGTTGCAACGGTTGGGCTCGGACAAGGAGCATCAAGTGGACGTGCGCCTGATCGCCGCCACCAACCGCGACCTGGCCGAAGAGGTGCGCAATGGCCGTTACCGTGCCGACTTCTATCACCGCCTGAGCGTATACCCGCTGCAAGTCCCGGCCTTGCGTGAACGCGGGCGCGACGTGTTGCTGCTGGCGGGTTTCTTCCTTGAGCAGAACCGTTCGCGCATGGGCCTGGGTAGCCTGCGCCTGACCAGCGATGCCCAGGCGGCGTTGCTGGCTTATGGCTGGCCCGGCAATGTGCGGGAGCTGGAACACTTGATTGGTCGCAGTGCCCTGAAAGCCTTGGGCAACCACCGGGAGCGGCCGAAAATTCTCAGCCTCAGCGCCAAGGACCTGGACTTGCCCAGTGAATCGGCGCCGCTGATTGAGGAACAGGCCGAGCTACCCGTGGTGACCGGTGACTTGCGCCAGGCCACCGAGCACTACCAAAGGCAAGTCATCGGCGCCTGCCTGGAACGCCACCAGCACAACTGGGCCAGCGCCGCCCGAGAGCTGGGGCTGGACCGCGCCAACCTGGGGCGCATGGCCAAGCGCCTGGGCCTGAAGTAACACCGATCAAACTGTGGGAGCTGGCTTGCCTGCGATGACAGTGGGTCAGCCAGCGTAGATTTTGGCTGCTCCACCGCCATCGCAGGCAAGCCAGCTCCCACATCAGATTTGCTTCGATTCCAAAAGCGGACTCACAGGCGTAATCGCTCGGGGCTTACGAAACACCAACACATTCCCCAGCATCACCAGCACCAACCCCACCAGTGCCGGGGCCGTCCACTGGTAGCCCTCGACCAGCGCCGAGACGTTCAGCGCCACCACCGGGAACAACACCGTGCAATACGCCGCCCGCTCCGGGCCCATACGGCCGACCAAGGTCAGGTAGGCGGTAAAGCCGATCACCGAGCCCGGGATCACCAGGTACAGCAACGAACCGATATAGCGGGTGTTCCATTCCATTTCAAAAGGAATGCCCTGGATCACGCAGTACAGCGCCAGTATCGACGCGCCGTAAGCCATGCCCCAGGCGTTGGTGGTCAACGGCTTGAGCCCGGCTTTCTGTTGCAGGCTCGACAGCATGTTGCCCGCCGAGAAACACATCGTCCCCAGCAACGCCAGGCCCAAGCCCAATAGCGTCTCGGGGCTGGCGGTATGCCCGGCCAGTTCCGGCCAGAACAACAAGCCCAGGCCGAGCAACCCAAGGCCGCCGCCCAGCAACACATTGCGCGCGACTTTCTGGCCGAAGAACACTCGGGCATTCAACGCATTCCACAGCGTCGCGGTGGAGAACACCACCGCCACCAGGCCACTGGGGATCCACTGGCTGGCCGTGAGGAAGCACATGAAGTTCACGCAAAACAGACACAAACCCTGGGCCAGGCAGATCAAGTGCCCGCGCCGGTTCATCACCTGCAATTTGCGACTGAGCAGCAGCAACACAAACAGCACCAGCGCTGCCAGGCCGAAGCGATAGACGATGGAAACCGGAATTTCCACCACGCCCAATTGCCACTTGAGGGCGATCCAGGTGGTGCCCCAGATCAGCACAGTCAGTAAATACAGGGAAAGGTTCATGGCGCACTCCGGTGGTTGAGCCACAGTGTCGCCCTGCCCTGATGCTGCGCACTTGCAGATTCTTGCGCTTTTGTCAGGCCGAGGGATCACAGCACCAACTGCCGGGAGTAGGATGCAAGGCGTCCCAGAGAACGAATTATGCCTACCCTGGAAACCCTGCAAGTCTTTCAAGCCCTCAACCGCTCGCCCAACGCTCGCCTTGAGCTCAGCGCCGAGCTTGGGGACGGCTTGTCTGCGGCTTTGTGGAGCAACCACCATGATGCCCAGGACTACGAGGCGCCCAGCCATCACACCCTGTCCTGCTACGTGGGCGGTGGCACCGAGACATTTCGGCGCGGCCAGCCCGGCACCAAGGGTGGCCCTGACAAATTGTGCATCCTGCCCGCCGAGCATCAGTCGGCCTGGGTGATCAACGGCGAGATCCGCCTGGCCCATGTGTATTTCAGCGCGGAGCAATTTGCCCTGGGTTGCGTCACCCTGCTGGACCGCGAGCCCCGGGCGCTGCAACTGCGCGAAAGTACGTTCCTGGAAGACCCGCAGCAAGCCCGGCGCTTTCACCAGTTGATTGGCCTGAACTGGCAGGAACCTGCCGAACGCCTGCTGACCAGTAGCCTGGCCCATGAAATGCTCAGCCACACCCTGCTCAGCCAGGTCGGCCTGCGTGAAGGCTTGCGCCTCAAGGGTGGCCTTGCTGCGCATCAACGCCGGCAGTTGGTGGACTACATTGAGCAGCAACTGGCCGAGCCGATCAGCCTGGGGCAACTGGCCGGATTGTGCGCGTTGTCGGAGTACCACTTTGCGCGGATGTTTCGCGAAAGCTTCGGCTTGCCGCCTCACCAATATGTACTGGCCCGCCGCCTGGCTCGGGCGCAGGTGATGTTGCGCAGCGGGTTACTGCCGTTGGGGGAGATCGCCCTGGCGTGCGGATTTTCCAGTGCCGGCCACTTTACCAACCGGTTTCGCCAGGCGATGGGGGCGACACCGGGGGAGTATCGGCAGGCGTTCCTGCCCCGCCCCTGAACATACACACATCCCTGTAGGAGCGAGCTTGCTCGCGAAAAACCTGAGGGCAATGCGGGGAGTCAGGTTCCCCGCGTTATCGTTAACGACCTTCGCGAGCAAGCTCGCTCCTACAGGGGGGGGGCGCGCAGGTGATGTTGCGCAGCGGGTCACTGCCGTTCCGGGGGAGTATCGGCAGGCGTTCCTGCCCCGCCCCTGAACATACACGCATCCCTGTAGGAGCGAGCTTGCTCGCGAAAAACCTGAGGGCAATGCGGGGAGTCAGGTTCCCCGCGTTATCGTTAACGACCTTCGCGAGCAAGCTCGCTCCTACAGGGGGGGCGCAGGTGATGTTGCGCAGCGGGTCACTGCCGTTCCGGGGGAGTATCGGCAGGCGTTCCTGCCCCGCCCCTGAACATACACGCATCCCTGTAG
>NZ_CVTS01000066.1:46812-195609 GCF_900004755.1 Pseudomonas sp. 25 R 14
AGCGAGCTTGCTCGCGAAAAACCTGAGGGCAATGCGGGGAGTCAGGTTCCCCGCGTTATCGTTAACGACCTTCGCGAGCAAGCTCGCTCCTACAAAGGATCGTCGCCAGTCGATCCTCCAGAGCCTTGATCCGACTGCCCTCCACCACATAGTTATTGGTCAGCATCGAAAACACCAACCGCCGCCCACCCGCATCGGTGATGTAGCCCGTCAACGAAGACACCCCACCCATCGAGCCCGTCTTGGCCTGCAGGTTGTCTTGCGCCGCTGTCCCGCGCAGGCGGTAACGCAGGCTGCCGCCATTCAGGCGATCCGGGTTGCCGGCAATCGGCAGCGCGTCGTACCAGGCGTTGAACCACGGCTGTTTGCCCATGGCCAGCAGCAGGTCGGTGAAGTTCTGCGCCGACACCAGGTTACGTCGCGACAAACCCGAGCCGTCCACCTGATTCAACGTCGCCGGATCCATGCCCTGGCGGCGCAGAAAATCCGCAACCGCCACCACACCCGCCGCCGCCGTGCCGGCATTCGCCTGTTTGCGCCCCATGGCCTTGAGCAGCGCTTCGGCCATGCTGTTGTTGGACAGTTTGAGCAAGGGCCTGATCAGTTCCTGCAACGGCGCCGACTCATGTACCGCCAACACGGTTGCCACCTCTGGACTCACGCCGCCGATCACCCGCCGGCCCTGCACAGTGATCCCCTGCTCCGCCAAGGCCCGCTCAAACAGATTGGCCACCAGTTGCGTCGGCTCCCAGACGCTGACCCATTGACGGCTTTGCGTCCCCGGCTGCAAGGCGCCGCTCAGGCGCAGCAGGTTGCTGCCGTGCTGGCGATTGAGCCCATAGCTGTTACCCGGGCCGCTGACCGCCAGGTTGCTCAGTTGCACATAATCAGTGGCCGGACTAAGGCTGACACTCACTGCTTGGCCGATTGCCGCGGGCGCCCTGGCCGTGACGATCAAGGTGCCCGCATCAAAATCGGCATTGGGCGACACCGTCAACGCGGAGATCTGCGCGCCGTAATATTTGTCTTCATCGTCATGGGCCCAATCGACGCCCAGGCGCTCGGCGTCGAACCAGCTGTCATCGAACACCAGATCCCCCGTCACCTGCCGGATGCCCTGCCCGGCCAGCTTCGCCGCCAGCGCCTGGTAGTCCGCCCACTGGATCGTCGGGTCGCCCAGGCCACGCAGGTACAGATTGCCCATCAGGCGCGCGCCTTGTTGGCGGCCATTACTCAGCAACTGTGTGGAAAACCGATACTGCGGGCCCAGTACATCCATGGCCGCCGCCGTGGTCAGCAGCTTCAGGCTGGAGGCCGGCACCAGCCGTGTCCGTGGGTTGTGCTGGTACAGCGTGCTGCCACTGCGGGCATCGCGCACCATCAATGAAACGCTGGCGCCCGCCAGGGCCGGATCGGCCAGTAACCGGTCCAGCGCCTGCTCGCGGGTTGTCGAAGGCGTGGCACAGCCCCCCAACAACAGGCTCATGCCCACCAGCATGGCGCGGGTGTGTATCCATCGTCCCAACTGCATCAACACGTCCTGGCGATCAACAAAGAGCGCAACGCTAGCAGCTCAGGCCGCCAGCGTCATCGCCGATGGTCAGAACTCCAGGGTGCTGGACAACGACACCTGGCGCGCATCGCCCATGGACACAAACAAACGGCTGACGGCCGAGGTGTAGTAGGTACGGTCAAACAGGTTCTTCACGTTGAGCTGGAACTTGACCTTTTGCCCGTCGACCCGGGTGTCGTAGGTAGCAAACGCATCGGCCACGGTGTAGCCCGGCAGGTCGAAGCTGTTGAGGGCATCACCGGCACGTTCGCCCACGTAACGGGCACCCGCACCGACGCGCAGTTGATCGCCACCCACGATCGTGCCGAAGTCATACACGGCGGATAAAGCCGCAGTATTTTTCGCCACGTTTTGCAGGTTATTGCCCTTGTAGGTCGGGTCTTCGGTGACTTCTGCATCGGTGTAGGCATAACTGCCGATGAGGCTCCACTGGTCAGTCAATTGCCCGCTCAGGTCCATCTCCAGGCCACGGGAGCGCACTTTGCCGGCGACACTGTAGATCGAGGTCGCACCCTCGGTGATCGACACCAGCACGTTGCGCTTGTGGATATCAAACAACGCGACGTTGGCGGTGATGCGCCCCGGCATATCGAGCTTGGCTCCCAGTTCCCAGGACTTGGACTGTTCCGGGGCGATGCTGCCGTCAATCACCATCTTATTATCCAACGGCGCGATGGTGGAGTTGGGTTTGAACGATTCGGTGTAGCTGCCATAGAACGACAACTCATCGGTGTAGCGGTACACCAGGCCGGCGCGGGGCACCCACTTCTGGCCGTTGCTGTCGGTGTTGGCGGTAAACGGGCGGCCCTTGCCGGCGTACTGGTCGTACGCCTGGAAGCGCGCACCGCCCACCAGGATCCACTGGTCGGTCAGGTGGATGGCGTCCTGAAAAAACACGGAGTCGCTGCGCAGCAGGTCGGTCTGGTTGCTGTCCGGCGCACTGACGGTAGTGCCCGCCACTTCGCGGCCATACACCGGGTCGTTGTAATTGAACACGCTGCGGCTGGCCTGGCGGATCAGGTCGGCGCGGTAGATCTTGCGGTACTCGTCATCCAGGCCGAACACCAGGTCATGGCGCATGCCGGCCACGTCCACCTTGCCTTCGAGGCTGACGGTGGTGAAGCGATCGGTGGTCAGCGCGCCCTGGGTGCCGTCCATATTGCGATTCAAGGTGCCATTGGCGTTGACCTTGCTCACGCGCACCTGGCTGGCGTCGTAGGTTTCGCGGTTCCAGCTATAGCCGAAATGGGCCTTCCAGTCGTCGTTCAGATCGTGGTCGACCTCGAAGCGATACAGGTCGGAACGGCCTTCCATATTGTTGAACGGCTCGTCCAGGCGACGCGTGGCCGGGATGTCCAGCGGGTGATTGGTCTTGGGGTCGATGGCCGTACCACGGTCGAACGGCGAGAGGAACTCACGGTGCTCGTAGGCCAGCAATACCTTGGTGTTGTCGCCGTACCAGGCCAGGGAGGGGGCGATCACGCTTTCACGGTAGGTGCCGAAGTTGCGCCAGTAATCTTCGTCCTGATGGTCGACGATCAACCGGTAAGCCAGGCCGCTGTCGCCAATCGGGCCGGTGGTGTCGAGGGTGCCGCCGCTGCCGTTCTTGCCGCTGCCATAGGTCGAGCCACGCACGGTCAGCGCGGTGGATGGGGTCAACTCGGGTTTCTTGCTGACAATATTGATCACGCCGCCCGGGTCCTGGATGCCATACAGCAACGACGCCGGGCCCTTGAGCACTTCGACACGCTCGGCGGTTTCGTTCAGCGCCCGGCCCTGCACCACGGGCATACCGTCGCGCATGACCGAACCGTTACGGTTGTCGCCAAAACCGCGCAACATCACCGCATCCTGGGTACTGCCCAACGTATTGGCCTGGGTGATGCCACTGATATTGCCCAAGGCATCATCGAGGTTGCGCGGCACCTGGTCGCGCATCACCTGGGCCGGCACCATGTTCACGGTTTGCGGGGTTTCCAACAGCAATCCCTGGGAACGCATCACCGAACTGGTGGGCGGCGGCTGGTAGCTGTTGGTTTGCTGCGGGTTGACGCCACTGATGGTGGTGGCCCCCAGGTTCAATGCGCCTTCGGTGGGTGCCGGCTCCAGCGCCAGGGTGCGCGCGTCGATCTGGCGCAAGGTCAAGCCGGTATTGCCCAGCAAGCGCTGCAGGGCCTGGGCCGCACTCATCCGCCCGCTGACAGCCGGGGCGTTGAGGGTGTAGGGGGCTTCGTCGGTATAAACCACGCTGATGCCGGTCACGCGGCTGAAATCGCTCAGGGCCTGGGGCAACGGTTTGGCCTGGAGCGCGAAGTTGAAGAGCGTGCTTTGCTGCTGCGCATCTGCCGCCTGCGCCAGGCTCAAGGGCAATATTGCCAGACTTGAAGCGACCAGAAAGGAGGCTCCCAGCCACTGTTTAACCGAACCGCCTGCCGCCGACTTTGCCCTGGACTTCATGCTTGAGCACCCGTGTAGAAAACGCCGTTAATGCGAATTGATCGCAGTTTCAAGCACTACACGGATGGCGCGGGGTTTTACCTCAGGTGAAATTGAAAATAATTTCACCGTCAGCCTTTGTTCTTGTTTTTCGCCCCGCCCTGACGGGCCTTGAAGCGCGGGTTGGACTTGCAGATCACATAGATCCGCCCCCGACGCTTGACGATCTGGCAGTCGCGATGACGGTTCTTGGCTTCTTTGAGTGAGGACAGCACTTTCATGGGGGAGGCTCCTGGATATGAATGTAATAACATATCATAAATACAAATAAGAACCGTTATCAACTTTCTTTCAGTCATCCGCTATTCCTGTGGGAGGCGGTGTTTTTGTTAGCGGACGACGATCAGCCGGCCCAGCACGCTGTGCTGCTCAAAACCCAGCACCGCCTGCAAGGCCTTGAGCACCGCCTCGGGGTTGTTGCTCGGGAAGCTGCCGCTGACCCGGCGGGCGCCGAGTGCGTCGTTGAGCAGCAGGATACGGCCGGGGTAATAGCGGGAAAGGTCTTTGACCACATCGGCCAAAGGGGTCTTGTAGTAATTGAGCCAGCCATCACGCCAGGCCATGCGCGCTTCGCTGTTCACCGCATGCATCTCGTCGGCCACACCCTCGCTGTAGGCCACTTGCTGGTCGGCCGTCAGAATCTGCTGAGTACCCTGCGCCGACGGTTTGACCCCCACCCGCCCCGACAACACGGTCACCTGGGCGCCCGCCGGTTGCAGGCGCACTTCAAACTGCGTGCCCAGCACTCGCGCTTCGCCGCTGCCGGCGTGCACCACAAAAGGCTGGCCGGTGTGGGTGACGCTGAAAAAACCGGCGCCACGGCGCAGTTGGATCTGCCGCTCGCCGTGGCGAAAATCCACGGCAATCGCACTGTCGGCATCCAGGGTGACCTGGCTTTGATCGGCCAGGATCACGGTTTTGACTTGCCCAGGCAAGCTGACGTAATCGGCGCCCAGGTCATCGACCCAGCGCTGCGGCTGCCAGCCCGCGCCCATCGACACCATCAACAACAGACATGCCGCCAGGGCGACGGCCCCCGACCAGCGGCGCACACGGGAGCGCTTCGCGGCGTCCATGGCCTTCAGGTAACGCTGCAAAGCCAAGGCGTCTTCGTCGGCCAGGGTGCTCGCCGGTACTTCGCTCAACTCCCACAACACCTGCGCCTGGGCATACGCCTCGACGTGGGCCGGGTCGGCACGCAGCCAGCGGCTGAACGTAGCCTGGTCGCCACTGCTGGGCGCATCGTGCAGCAGGCTGAGCCAGGCCAGGGCGGCCTGTTCCTGGGCGGGTGTCGGGGTGGTGGTCACGGTGCTTTCCCTGGCGAACGTGGCGGATGGGCTTCCCGAAGGCTGGCTTTGCAGGCTTCGAGGGCGCGCATCATATGTTTTTCCACAGCGCTTTGGGACAGGCCCATGGCCTTGGCGATTTCGGCGTACTTGCGCCCGTGGATCCGGTTGAGCAAAAAAATCTGCCGCGTGCGTTCCGGCAAACGGCGCAGCGCCGCTTCGACATGACGCAGGTCGTTGCCGGCCTCCAGCGCGGCCTGGGGCTCGCAGCCAGAATGATCCTGCTGTTCCGGCAGCCAGCCTTCATTGCCGCGCACCCGCGCGCCTTCGCTGCGCAGGTGGTCGATGGCGATATTGCCGGCGCAGCGCAGCAGGTAGGTGCTCAGTTCCTCAACCTGCACCAGGGGCCGGCGCCAGAAACGCAGGAACAAATCCTGCACCAGGTCAGCCGCCGTCGCACGGCAGCCTACGCGGCGGCTGACCAAGGCCTCCATCTGTGAACGCTGGGACAAAAACACCTGCAGGAAATGTGCGCGCCCGCCCGACGATTCGGCGCGGGGGTGATCCTGGGATTCGGGCGGCGTGGTGATCATCAAGGCGGCTCAGAGGGTCGCGAAGGCCGCAACGGGGCTGGCCAGCAGGCCGACGCCCGCCAGGATCAGGGCCAGCCTTGGCCGATAGGGCATCAACAACACCAGCAACAGCGCACTGAGCATCAGCACCGCACACCAGTCCACCAGCCCGCGACTCCAACCAGCCGCCTGCACTGCCGGCCAGATCGACACCAGCAACAGCAGCCAACCGCCCAAGCGCAAACCCAGGCGCCGGCGTGGCGAAGGTTTGCTGTGCAGCAACTCGCCGTGATGGCGATCCAGGGACAGGCACAGCGCGGTGAAGCCCGCATAGCACAACAACAAGGCCAACAACATCAGTTCACCTCGCCTTTGAGCGTCAACGGCCGGGCGCGCTCGGCCTTGGGCTGCGCGGCGCTGCGGAGTTGCATCTTCCAGGCCGCCCAAGCCAGGAACAGGCCACTGCCCAGGCAGGTCAGGTCAAAGCCGGCCATCGCCCAATCGCCCTTGGCCAGCGACACGCCCAAGTGTTCGGAGGTAGTCAGCGCGTTAAGCAGCGGCACGCCGATAAACAGCAAGGCACCCACCGCCAATTGTTCGACCCAGGCCCGGCGGCCACGGCGCAGCATGGCGTGCAGCAGGGTCAGGCCCCAGGCAATAAAGAAGCCCTGCACTTCCCAGTCCGAACGTTCGGCGAAGTTCGCAGGCAGCAAGCGATTGGCCCAGAAAAACACGGCGATGGCGATGACCAGCCCGGACATGCTGGCAATGTTCAGCACCTCCACCAGGCGCAGCTCAAACGGCATCACTCCGGTTTTTGCGTGCTTGAGCTGACGCTTGCCCAGCCAGATCACCAAGCCGGTGCCGATCATCGCCGTACCCGCCAGGCCACAGATAAAGTACAGCCAGCGCAGCACCGGGCCGGCGAAGTGGCCCATGTGCAAGCCGTAGAAACTGCCACCAATCGCCATCGGCAGCGACTGTTCGGCACTGACACGCAGCACCTCACCGGTGGTGCCATTAAAGGACACGGTGCTGCCGAACTCATGCACCACCCGGTCAGAGCCGGCGCGGGAAACATTGACCGAGACATTCACATCGCCTGGGTTGTTCACCGCCAAGCGCCCTACATGCCCACCGTCCCACTGCGCCCGAGCCTGCTCCACCAACGGCGCCAACGGCAGCAGTTTGCCCGGTTGGCCGAGAGCCGGCGCGTTGTTGGTGGCCGGGAACAGCTCATTGAAGAATGCACGGGTGTTGCCGTCATAAGAGGCAAGAATGCTGGCCGGCATGACCATCGTCATGAAAATCACCAGGCTGCTGTAGGTGATCATCAGGTGGAACGGCAGCACCAGCACACCGACCGCGTTGTGCCCGTCGAGCCAGGAGCGCTGGCCCTTGCGCGGGCGGAAGGTGAAGAAGTCCTTGAAGATTTTCTTGTGGGTGATGATCCCGGTGATCAGCGCGACAAACATCACCATCGCCGCGATGGTCGACAGCCAGCGGCCCCAGGGATGGGGCATCTGCAACTGGAAATGGAACCGATAGAAGAATTCGCCGCCCATGGTTTCACGGGCCTGGAGTTGCTCGCCGGAAACCGGGTCGAGCAGTTTTTCGATGAAGTTACCGCGTCGGCCTGGGTCGATCTTGTCTTGCCACATCACCGATAAACCAGGCTCGCGACCGTTGGGCAGGTTGATAAACCAACGCGCGGCCGTGGGTGCGTGCTGTTCCAGATAGCTTTGCGCCACGGCCAGGCTGCGGGCATCGTCCACCGCATGGGCCGGCACTTCCGGCTGCATCCAGTGGGTGATTTCATCCTTGAAGTAAGCGAGGGTGCCGGTGAGGAAAATCGCGAACAGCAACCAGCCGAAAATCAACCCGGCCCAGGTGTGTAACCAGGCCATTGCCTGACGGAAACCCTCTTTCATGGGCGCGCCATCCAATAGGCCAGGCCAGCCAGGGTGGCCAATATCGCGCTGGGCACCAGCACACCAAACCAGGCACGGGCGGCTGTACGGCAGGCAAAACACCAGATCACCGCCAGCAGGTAGAACACAAAGGAACTGAGCATGCCGCTGACCACCGCATCGGCACGGGAAATGGGCAGCCATAAGGTCAGGCAGACACTGGCCAGGGACGCCAGCATGTAACCGCCGACGACAGCGGCCAACAGCCGCGAGGTCACAGCAAGACGATAAGAAAGAGGAAGTGAGGCTTTGCGTTTCATGCCGAAGGCGCCTGGTTCATCAGGGCTGCGAGTTTAATGATAAATATTCTCATAAGCAAAAGAGAACGGATTAACAGAGCGACGAACATCAAATGTGGGAGCTGGCTTGCCTGCTCCCACAGGGTTCTGTTGCGGCTATAAAGCCCCCATCGGTCTCCTGCTGATTGCCGAATGCCACCTCGCAACCCTACAATGCGAACAATTCTCGTTACCTACAGCATGCAGATGCTGCCGGAGTGTTCGCGTTGCGGCCGTCCAATACCGTCGAAGTCCTGTATCACGACCATCACCTCTGGCTGACCGGCTGGTTGCGACGCAAGCTCGGCTGCCCGCAAAGCGCCGCCGACCTGACCCAGGACACGTTCATCCGTGTACTGACGGCACGTGACACACCGACGCTGATCGAACCGCGTGCCTTCCTGACGACCATCGCCAAACGCGTGCTGTTCAACCATTACCGCCGCCAGGACCTGGAACGCGCCTACCTCGACGCCCTGGCGCAGATGCCCGAGCACGTTGCGCCTTCGGAAGAAGACCGGGCCATCATCCTGCAAACCCTGATGGAGCTGGACCAGTTACTCGACGGTTTGCCAGTGCTGGTCAAGCGCGCCTTCCTGCTGGCCCAACTCGACGGCCTGACTTATCCACAGATCGCTGCCGAACTGGGGATCTCCATCGCCACCGTCAAACGTCATCTGAATAAAGCCGCCATGCGCTGCTACTTTGCCCTATGAACCCCGCCGCGAACTTCTCGACCCAGGTCGCCGAACAGGCGGTGCAGTGGCTGATGCAAATGCAGCAAGGCCCGCTCAACCCGCGCCAGCAGGCCAATTGGCAACGTTGGCTGGACGCCCACAGCGAACATCAACGGGCATGGGAGCATATCCAGCGGGTCAACCAGCGCCTGCGCGGGATGCCATCGCCCTTGGCCCATGCGGCGTTGAACGCACCGAAATCCAGCAGCCGGCGCCAGACGCTGAAACTGCTGCTGATCCTCGGTGTCGGCTCCGCCGCGACCTGGGGCCTGCGCCAGCAACACCTGATCCCGCCGCTGAGCGCCGACTACCGCAGCCCCCTCGGCCAGCGGCGCAAGGTGCAACTGGCCGAAGGCAGCCAATTGCAACTCAATACCGCCAGTGCGGTGGACGTGCAGTTCGATGGCCCACAACGCCTGATCCGCCTGCTCGAAGGCGAGATATTACTGCGCGCCAACACCCCGTTGCAGATCATCACCGGCCAGGGCATCGTCACCACCCAGGCGGCACAGGTGAATGTGCGCCAGTTCAACGATCACACCCAAGTGGCAGTGCTGGACGGCCAGGTGGAGATTGCACCCAGGTCCTACAGCGGCCTGCCCCTGACCCTGGAAAAATCCCGCCAGGCCAACCTCACCCGCAAAGGCTGGGATACGCCGCGCCTGACCGATGCCAACACTGGCGCCTGGGCCGACGGCATGCTGGTGGCGTCGCACATGCGCCTGGCCGATTTCCTCGAAGAACTGAGCCGTTATCGCCGCGGCCAATTGCAGTGTGACCCGCTGGTGGCCAACCTGCTGATCTCCGGCAGCTACCCGCTGGACGACAGCGAACGCATTCTGGACCTGCTGCAAATCAGCCTGCCGGTCAAAGTCCGGCGCTTTACCCGTTACTGGGTCAGCGTCGAAGCCCGTGCATGAATTATTTTCTGCAAACGTGAGCCGTTTTCCCGATCCCACGTGACAGACAAGGAAAGCCACCCGGATTCCCTTCTCTCAGGAACGTTCTTCATGCCCCAGCAACCGACTCGCCTGACGCCACTTGCCCGTACCCTGCGCCATTTGTTGCTGGGCGCCAGCCTCAGTTTCAGCGCCCTGCCCTACGCCATGGCGGCCGAGGCCAAGCCTTATCACATCGCCCCGTCATCCCTGGAGGCGGCGCTGAATCAATTTGGCCGTGAAGCCGGCGTGCTGATTTCCTTTGGCTCGCAAGTGACGGCCGGGGCGCAAAGCCAGGGCCTGACGGGCAACTACACCACTGAAGAAGGCTTGAATGCACTGCTCAAGGGCACCGGCCTGCAAGCCCGCGCCGAGGGTAACAATGCCTACAGCCTGCAACCGCTGAACGCCCCGGCCACCCTGGAGTTGGGTACCTCCAATGTGGTCGGCGACTGGCTGGGCGATGCCGCGCAAACCAATGTCTTTGAACACCCCGGCGCCCGTGATGTGATCCGTCGCGAAGAGTTCGAGCGCCAGGGCGCCACCCAGGCCCGCGATGTGCTCAACCGCATTCCCGGGGTCAATGCTCCGGAAAACAACGGCACCGGCAGCCACGACATGGCGCTGAACTTCGGCATTCGCGGACTCAACCCGCGCCTGGCGTCACGTTCGACCGTGTTGATGGACGGGATCCCGGTGCCCTTCGCACCGTATGGCCAACCGCAACTGTCGTTCGCGCCGATCAGCATGGGCAACATGGATGCGGTGGACGTGGTACGCGGCGGCGGCGCCGTGCGTTACGGGCCGCAGAACGTCGGCGGCGTGGTCAACTTCGTGACCCGGGCGATTCCCGATGCGCCGACCGTCAAGGGTGGCCTGCAGACCGAGACCAGCCCGTCCTCCAGCCATGATGGCTTCAAGACCACCGGCAACCTGCTGGCGGGCGGCACCGCCGACAATGGCCTGGGCGGCGCGATTCTGTATTCCGGCACCCGTGGCGGTGACTGGCGCGAACACAGCGACACACAAATCGACGACCTGATCCTCAAGGGCAACTACCAACTGGATGAGGCCAACAGCTTCAATGCCATGGCCCAGTACTACGAAGGTCAGGCCGATATGCCCGGCGGCTTGAGCACTGCGGCCTACAAGGCGGACCCGTATCAATCCACCCGCCCCTACGACAAGTTCTGGGGCCGCCGTACGATGTTCAACGTCGGCTATCGCTACCAGGAAGACCGCCGCGAATTCACCGTCAACAGTTTCTTCACCAAGACCTTGCGCAGCGGTTATCTGGACCAGGGTAGCTTCCTCTCGCTGTCCCCGCGCGAGTATTGGGTACGCGGCCTGGAAACACGCCTGGCGCAAGGCTTCGACCTCGGCCCGACCAGCCATGAAGTGGGCGTCGGCTACCGCTACATCAACGAAGCCGGGCACGAATTGCGCTACCGCACGCCGATCAGCGCCAACCAGCAATTGCCCAACACCGACAGCCGCAACGACCGCGATACCCGGGGCGGCACCGAAGCCAATGCGTTCTTTATCGACGACCGGATTGATATCGGCAAGTGGACCGTGACCCCTGGCATCCGCTACGAAATGATCAAGTCGCAACAGACCAACAACCTGACCAACGTCAAATACAAGGGCGACTACAACACCGCCTTACCAGCGCTGAACGTGCTCTATCACCTGACCGACGACTGGAACCTGTACGCCAACACCGAAGGTTCCTTCGGCAGCGTGCAGTACAGCCAGATGCCCAACCGTGTGAGCAGCGGCGCGGTCAAGCCAGAAAAGGCCCGCACCTGGGAAGTCGGCACGCGCTACGACAACGGTGCGCTACGTGCGGAAATCGGCGCCTTCCTGATCAACTTCGACAACCAGTATGAAAGCAACCAGACCAACGACTCGGTAATCGCCCGGGGCGAAACCCGCCACCAAGGCATCGAGTCCAGCCTCAACTACGCCCTCGACGGCTTGAGCCCGGCGCTGGCCGGTTTTGATGTGTACGCCAGCTACGCCTACGTCGATGCAACCATCCGCGAAGACGGCCCGAACAAAGGCAACCGCGTGCCGTTCTCGTCCAAGCACAAAGGCACCCTGGGCGTGGGTTATACCGAAGGCCAATGGAAGTTGAACCTGGACAGCACCTACCAGAGCAGCCAGTTCGCCGACAACGCCAACACCCAGGCCGAAAGCGCTGATGGCAGCACCGGGCGCATCCCCGGCTACATGCTGTTCAGCAGCCGCGCCGCCTATGATTTCGGCCCGCAGTTATCAGATTTGAATGTGGCGGTGGGGGTGAAGAACATCTTCAACACCCAGTACTACACCCGCTCGTTTGACGATAACAACAAGGGCAAATACGTGGGTGAGCCGCGTACGGTGTATGTGCAAACCTCAGTCGCGTTCTAACGACCGGACTGCCGGCTTTTTGTAGGAGCGAGCTTGCTCGCGAAAAGCTTAAGAACACCGCGTGCCCGCAGGATCTGCGCGTTATCGTTAACGCCCTTCGCGAGCAAGCTCGCTCCTACAGTGAAGCGTTCATCAGATACAAAAAAACGGGCCTGCATCTGCAGGCCCGTTTATTTGGGGGTTGAAAAACACTCAGCAATCAGCTGTTAAGCGCAGCCTGTTCGTTTTCCAGGAATTCCTCTTCAAGCCCGGCATCATCGACTTGGTTGTTTGGCGTGCTTTTCTCTGCACGCGGCTTGCCCTGCAGCCTGCCGAACAGATTACTCAGCGCGTGTTCCAGCTTGGTGGCCGCCCCGTCGATCGCCTGTTCCAGGGTGTCGGCTTTCTGAAGCACCGAAATCGGTTGATGACCCTTTGGCCGCGCTTCCAGGCGGCAACTCAAATCGTGGGGGCCCGGCTTGTCGCCGTTCTCATCGCGCAGGTAAACCTCGACGCGGGTCAGGTCTTCTTCATAACGTTCGAGCGTGCTCTCAATGGTAGTACGTACCCACTCCTCCAGTCGGATGCTGCTTTCAATATGGTTGTCGCTGTTGACTTGGATTTGCATAGTGTTTCCCTTATTTCAGCTAGCTCGCCAGAGGTCACAACTGCAACACCGATGCGGTGAAATCATGACCTCTTGATTACACAATTGAGCACCTGACGGAACAATTCAACCCCTTTGCAAAGATAAATCCCACATTACAAATTAAGTCTGACAACCGCCCAAAGCGCTGTTATCGTCGGGAGTTGGGTACATCCTCCTACCTCAATAAATCCTCACAATTGCCCCTCTCCCAAGGGGTGCAATCCGCGAAAGATCCCCGCCTCTTCCACCAGCCAGTCATGCACCGCACGCACGCCCGGATGATTCAGCGCGCCTGGGGCATAGAGCAGCACATAACGTTTGTGATTCGGCACCGCGAGGCCGAACGGCACGATCAGGGTGCCACGCTCCAATTCGTCATTGAGCAGGGTTCTTCGGGCAATCGCCACGCCCATGCCGGCAATGGCCGCTTCGATGGTCAGGTGATTACGGTTGAAGGTGTGACCGCGCCGCACATCAGCGTCGTGATAGCCGATAGCGTTCAGGTAAAACTCCCACTCAGCGTACTCATAACTCCCACGCCAGGCGGTGATGTCGTGCAGCAGCGGGAAATGGGCCAGGTCGGCCGGCCCGTGCAGCGGCGGGCGCCCGCGCAACAGGCTCGGCGCACATACCGGGAATATCTGTTCGTCGAGCAAGGCTGTGGATAACAAACCAGGATAACTGCCGTCGTTAAGGTCGATGGCCAGGTCGAAGTCGCCTTCGTGCAGGGCAATGCTGCTGTCTTCAGCCACCAGGCGCAGTTGGATATCCGGGAAGCGCTGCTGCAAACGGGGCAAACGCGGTGTCAGCCATTTACCGAGGAAGGACGGAATGGAGCGCAGGCGCAAGGTACCGCTGATCATCCCCGCATCCAGGCGCTGCAACTCGGCATCGATGCTGCCGTAGGCCTCGCTCACCGTGATCGCCAAGCGCTGCCCCTCGGCACTCAATTCCACGCCGCGCGCGCGTCGATGAAACAGGCGAAAGCCCAGACGCTCTTCCAATTGGCGAATCTGCTGGCTGACCGCCCCTGGCGTGATGTGCAGTTCTTCGGCGCAACGGGTGAACGACAAATGCCGCGCAGCGCAGGCAAAGACGTGCAGCCAGACATAGGTCTGGGCATGAAGCGGGCGAGCCATAGAGTTTAGTCCTGCTAAAGGGTGTCTTAGGATAATTCGTTGGTCAGTGCCGATCTAGAGGCTCAGTATCGCGCCAATTCCGCTTGTCCTACAAAACATGGCAGCGATTCCTACTCCATTGCTTGTAAGGCTTTAGCATGGCTATCAGCGTTTTTGATCTATTCAAGGTCGGCATCGGCCCGTCCAGTTCCCATACCGTGGGCCCCATGCGGGCAGCGGCCACCTTCGCCCAGACCCTGATAGACCAGCAATTGCTGGAGCAAACCCAGCGCGTTGAAGTACGCCTGTACGGTTCTCTGTCCGCCACTGGCGTGGGCCACGCCACCGACCGGGCCTGCGTGATGGGGTTGATGGGCGAATGGCCAGACCGGGTGGATCCCACCTCCATTGCCCCACGCATCCAACAGTTACGCGAATCCGGCCGCTTGCTGCTTGCCGGTAAACAGGACATTGCCTTCAACTGGCAACACGACCTCCTGCTGCTGGATGAGAGCCTGCCTTACCACCCCAACGCCATGTCCCTGCATGCCTATGGAGAAAAGGGTCTGCTGAGCGAGCAAACCTACTACTCGGTGGGTGGCGGTTTCATCATCGAGGCAGCCGAGGCCGAGTCGGGCATTGCTCCCACAAGCGAAGTCGAACTTCCCTACGATTTTTCCAGCGCCGTTGAACTGCTGGCCCTGTGCAACAAACACGGCCTGCGGGTTTCCGAATTGATGATGGCCAACGAGCGCGCCTGGCGCAGTGACGAAGACATCCGTAGCGGCCTGCTGCATATCTGGTCGGTGATGCGCGAATGCGTCGAGCAAGGCCTGCGCGACGAGGGCATCTTGCCCGGCGGTCTGGATGTGCCGCGTCGTGCCGCCAAGCTGCACCGCAGTTTGCTGGAAATCGGTAAACCGAATGTGATCACTTCAACCTTGTCGGCCATGGAATGGGTCAACCTGTTCGCCCTCGCCGTCAACGAAGAAAACGCCGCCGGTGGGCGCATGGTCACCGCCCCCACCAACGGCGCAGCCGGGATCATCCCGGCGGTGTTGCACTACTACATGAAATTCAACGCCGACGCGTCTGATGATGATGTGGTCAATTTCTTCCTGGCGGCGGCCGCCGTCGGCATCCTGTGCAAGAAAAACGCCTCGATCTCCGGCGCCGAAGTCGGCTGCCAGGGCGAGGTCGGCTCGGCTTGCGCCATGGCCGCTGCGGGCCTGGCGGATATTCTCGGCGCCACCCCTGAGCAACTGGAAAACGCCGCTGAAATCGGCCTGGAGCACAACCTCGGCCTGACCTGCGACCCGGTAGGCGGCCTGGTCCAGGTGCCGTGCATCGAGCGCAACGCGATTGCCGCCGTCAAAGCCATCAACGCCACGCAAATGGCCCTGCGCGGTGACGGCAAGCACTTTATCTCCCTCGACCGGGTAATCCGCACCATGCGCGATACCGGCGCCGATATGCATGACAAATACAAAGAAACTTCACGGGGCGGCCTGGCCGTGAACTGGGTGGAATGCTGAGGAGCATTCCCTGACCGCCCCAACGTGAGCCCGCGCAAAAATAATAACGAGGCAATAACGATGACCGATGTACGTACACCTGCTGCCGAAAATCCCGCTTCTGTCACGCAAACCGTAACAACCGGCTGGAGCAAGCACGACACCACCTGGATGCTCGGCCTCTACGGCACCGCCATCGGTGCCGGCACCCTGTTCCTGCCGATCAACGCCGGGGTCGGTGGCTTCTGGCCGTTGATCATACTGGCGCTGCTGGCCTTCCCCATGACCTTCTTCGCCCACCGTGGGCTGACGCGTTTTGTGCTGTCGGGCAAATCCGGCGACATCACTGACGTGGTGGAAGAACATTTCGGCGTCGGTGCCGGCAAGCTGATCACCCTGCTCTACTTCTTCGCCATCTTCCCGATCCTGCTGGTGTACAGCGTCGCCCTGACCAACACCCTCAGCAGTTTCATGGAACACCAGCTGCACATGACGCCGCCGCCACGGGCGATCCTGTCCCTGGTGCTGATCCTCGGCCTGATGGCCATCGTGCGTTGCGGCCAGGGCGTGATCGTCAAGGCCATGAGTGTGCTGGTCTACCCGTTTGTCGCCGCCTTGCTGTTGCTGGCACTGAGCCTGATCCCCAACTGGAACGGCGCGTTCTTCGCCTCGGCCAGCGAGGGCATGCCGCTGCCGGCATTCTTCAAGACCCTGTGGCTGGCGATTCCAGTGATGGTGTTTTCGTTCAACCATTCGCCGATCATCTCGGCCTTCGCGGTAGACCAGAAGCGCGTGTACGGCGCCCAAGCTGAACGCAAGAGCAGCGGCATCCTGGCCATGGCCCACGGCATGATGGTGCTGACGGTGATGTTCTTCTGCTTCAGCTGCGTGCTGGCGCTGTCGCCGGCAGATCTCGCCGCCGCCAAGGCACAGAACATCTCGATCCTGTCCTACCTGGCCAACCACTTCCAGACCCCGGTCATCGCCTATGCAGCGCCGTTGATCGCGCTGGTGGCCATCACCAAGTCCTTCCTCGGCCACTACATCGGCGCCAGCGAAGGCTTCCAGGGCCTGATCGTCAAATCCCTGCGCGGGCGCAACCGCACCCTGTCGGCGCGCTGGCTGGAACGTTGCACCGCCGTGTTCATGATCCTCAGTTGCTGGGCCGTCGCCACCTTCAACCCAAGCATCCTGGGCATGATCGAAACCCTGGGCGGGCCGATCATCGCGTGCTTGCTGTTCCTGATGCCGATGTATGCGATCCGCCGCGTGCCATCTTTGCGCCAGTATTCGGGCCAGGTGTCCAACGTGTTTGTGGTGCTGGTCGGGTTGATTGCGCTGTCTGCGGTCATTTTCTCGCTGGTGCCCTAAAACAGATCACCCTGTAGGAGCGGGCTTGCCCGCGATGGCGGTATGTCAGCCACTGAATGGTTGGCTGATCCACCGCAATCGCGGGCAAGCCCGCTCCTACAGGGGTCACTCATCGTCTGAAAGATACCTGTACGGCACGCCCCTTGCTGTACACCCTCTGAAGGAAAACGGAGCTTGTGACCGGTGGTCAGGCAACACGAACCAATCCCGATACCGGTCGTCAATCAGTGCATGTTCTTATCAGGCGGTAACGCACCATGGACAATCCTTTTCAGTTGATCACCGACACGTTCACCCCAAAGTACCGGGTCAACCTGAGCATCCAGCGCCTGGACGGCAGCATCATGCTGACCCTCTCCGACGACAGCGGCGTGGTTGCCAAACGCATGATCAGCGCCGAACAGCGCAACGACCCACAACGCCTCAAACGCCTGGTGCAAAGCGTGCAATTCGGCATTGCGATTGAACAGGGACACAGCGCCATGGAGATTCTGGCGGTGATGACCGACGGCGACAGCCACAAACTGCTGCAGCGCCCGCCGAGCAACCGGCCGCCGATCACGGCCGGACTCTGACTCAGGACTCGGACTTTTCCTTGACCGATGGGTAACGTGACGACGCAAAACGCACCACCAGGATGGCAAACGCCAACAACAAAATCCCGCCACACAGGTAAATAATCCCCAGGTCCGGGGCGTTGTGGTGGGACACGTCGCCGATCAGCAGACGGGTCAATGCGGTAATTGCCACGTAGAGCAGGAAGCGGATGGGCATGTGGTTGGTCTTGAAATAGATCCCCACCATGGCGCCCAGCTCCAGGTAGATAAACAGCAGCAGGATGTCATCCACACTGATGCCGCCTTTTTGCAACATGTCGATAAAGGTCATTATTGCCGCATAGGCGGTGATTGCACCGATACCAAACAGCGCCAGATAGTGAAACGCCTCCACCGCCAGATTGCCCAGGGAATCTGCGTTCGCGTGCAAGCTTTTGCGCACTTTGTCGGCCCACTTCATTTCTGTCATTGCTCACCACCACTGTTTAAAAATAGCCAACCCGGCCAACACCTGCCTCGTGCCTCACGGCGGATCGGATAATGCCCGTTCGGCGTGACGATAGTTAGGCATGCAGAAAAAAGGCCAGGGATTGCAGAGTGAGATGATAGCCAGTTGACATTAGGCACTTCAATCAACGGAATGCTTTGCGACCTTGGCGTCAATCAGGGCCCGCATTTCTGCCATGACCTGATCATGAGGGATGCCTGGGTGACCGTCATCCAGAGCTGCTTGAACTTGAATGCGAAACCAGCGGTCGTAGCTGTCGACTTGCTCTTGGCTATCTGCGGGGAAATCTGAGGAAAAGGAAGTATCCATAAAAACTCAAAGCCTATACCAGTTTTGTAGGAGCTGGCTTGCCAGCGAAGAACCTGAGAACCGCGCGGGGTATCAGGCACCCTGCGTTATCGTTGACGATTTTCGCTGGCAAGCCAGCTCCTACAGATTGGCATTAACTTATGCGACCTGCTCCAGCGCTCGGTCCACCAGCAAACCGCTCATCTCCACCAACTGGTGAACCGCCAGCAGCAAGCTGCGCTGTGAGCCATCAAGGTCGAATGCCAGTGTGCTTGCCATTTCACGGGCACTGTTCAAGGTTTCGCTGGCGTTGACCAGTAAGGTTTGCGTATCAGCCCGAGGCGTTACGCTGAAAAGCGTCGCGGGCGGTTCCGGAGCAGGTTGAGGCGATTCAGGCCGCAGGTAGTGATCAATGGCCCGATTAGCTGCTGCTTGCAGCCGAGTGTCATTGCGTGAGTTGTCTGGGGGGTTGGGGGAGTTCTTTTTCATGGCGTATCTCTTCTTAATCGAATGGATATCCACCGCCGTCTGCCGCCAAGCAGATTGGGTGACGGATTGCACAAGGTTGGCGGACCGGTAAGAAGAAACCCAGCACCCCGAAGGGTCCCTGCGCAACCCGCCATGACACAAGAAAGCAGGCGTAAAAACGCCAGCAGTCTTATTGGGGGTTATTGCGCTATCTTCTACCGGGCCGCCAAGCCCACTCGCTGCATACGCAGCGCCCGAGGAAGGTAAGCCACCGGACAAATCCAGCGCAACCCCGGCAAGTTGTCAGAAATTTCCGCTGTAGCAAAGCCCCATTTCCCGACTACATTAAAAAGCTGCTACCCAAACCCCCTGGATTGGCTTATTCTTTTAGCTGTATATAAATACAGTAGTCGCAATAGACAACTATCGTGAAGGCATGTGAGGTGGTGAATGGCCGTCGAAGTGGTATACCGCAGCAGCCGAGATCTGGAGCGTTTGTTCATGGATAAAGCCGAAGCTGACCGTCATGACAAGATGCTTGAACTCGCTGAGTTGCTGGCAGAAGTGTTGCAAAAAGCCGTGCCGTCCCTGAGCGAGCAGCAGGTGGAGGAAGCCGGGATCTACATGGCGAAGAATCGCGATGTGTTTGCCAAGGCGTTCAAGAGCCAGCCGGATGCGTTGTCCGAATTGCTGAACCCTCCGGCGGAATAACGCCCGAATCTAACAGGCCCTGACCCGATGGTTCAGGGCCATTTTTATGTGCAGTAGTCCAAACTAGTCTCCTTGCTGGAACCCGAATGTCGTGCCCGCCACATAGTGGATATGTCGTGGGCAATTTCGCTCACTCGGTGAAAGCATACTCTGCGAACGTGCGCCGACACTCTGACAGTGCTCGCAGAAAGGGGAGGATGGATGGATAGTTTTTCAGCCTCAGACCGTGGTGGGAGGCCGTTTTACACAGAGGGAAAACCTGCTGCATTCCAGTGGGGAGCACAGGGGCAGCCGGTTGACCAAACAGCTCATCATCCCCCGTCAAGGGCCAATGTTGCCGCCCAGTCTCGGTCGATCAACTTTGGCCCGGGCAACTATACAGCTTCGCCATCTACAGCCATGTCTTCAGCGGCCCCGGCCTATAAGGAAGATCACCTTATACCGTCTGCCTGGAGGCGCGGTGGTACCCAGTCGCTTTTCGCCCCCTCAACGGCCTCATCCGCACGGGCGGAATATTCTGACGATTCCAGGTCTTACGACTCCAGTTCAGGCACAAAACCGAAGGATATCTGGGGTGGATTTACTCAAGGGGAAAACGGGGACTGTCTTACGATTTCGGGAATCAAGGCGGCAATGATGCGTTTTGGCCAGAAACCAGCTGACGTATTCAAGGAAGTAAAAGAAGCTGGCGACGGTTATGACGTAACGATGCGAGATGGCATGAAGGTGCATTTGTCCAAGGATGAATTGGAGCAGGCGACGGCAAACTCCAAGATCAAAGGTGATGATCCCGAGATGATGAAAGATGCAAACTTTATGTATGCCGTGAGTGCCAAACGGGCACAGATGGAAAATAACGATGGCACGGCTGCACAAAGTTTTGCTAAGGCGTTGGAAACGCTTAAAGATGGTGAAGATGGGAACGAAGGCCTCATGCGCCTGGGCCTGAAAGATCATATAAAACAGGGCTCCGTCAGTGACTTGCAAAATGGCGCAATCGGCATAGTGAACAGGGAGGTTACTAACCCCAAGGGAGAAACCGGTGGGCATTCGATGGTAGTTGTGAATGGTATTGAAGAGTTGTGGGGCACGCGAAATGGGCTAGTTACCCATGGCGATGTATTTCTCTTGACCTGACACCCTCCTCGCGGCGCTTAAGCCTGTTTCAATAGGTGTCCACGGCACAGGTCCTCGCTTGAAGGACCTTTTGACAGGCGTTCAAGAGTACAACAGGCGTTCGGCCAGTGCGTCCGCCACCCGTGCAGGCGAGCGTTTTTCGGCCTGGGCATGGCCGAAGATTTCGGTCAGGCGTGTGCCGATGTTCGACAGGTGCGCGGTGATGGTCGCCAGGTCTGCACCGCCGTGCTTGAGGGCGACGTAGATCAGGCCGCCGGAGTTGATCACGTAGTCCGGCGCGTAGAGGATGCCGCGCGCCTCCAATTGGTCGGCCACGGGCAGGTGGGTCAACTGGGCGCTGGCCGAGCCGGCGACGGCGGCGCAGCGCAATTGGGCGACGCTCTGGCGATTGAGGACGCCGCCCAGGCCGCAGGGCGCGAGGATGTCGCACGGGGTGCTGAGCAAGGCGTCGTTGGCAATCGGGTGGGCGCCCAGTTGCTCCATGGCCAGTTGCACTTTGCCAGGGTCGATGTCGCTGACCAGTAATTCGGCACCGGCGGCGTGCAGTTGTTCGGCCAAAGCGTAGCCGACGTTGCCCAGCCCCTGGATTGCCACGCGCAGGCCTTCCAGGTTATCGCTGCCCAGGCGGGCCATGGCGGCGGTGCGGATGCCGGCGAATACGCCCATGGCCGCATGGGGTGAAGGGTCGCCGGAGGCGGTGGTACTGGTGACGAAACGGGTGTGCTGGGCAATGCAGTCCATGTCGGCCACGGAGGTGCCACTGTCGATGGCGGTGATATAGCGGCCATCGAGTTGCTCGATGCATCGGCCAAAGGCTTCGAACAGCGCGGCACGGCTTTGCACATGGGCCGGTCGGACGATCACCGCGTTGCCACCGCCCACCGGCAGACCCGCCAGCGCGGCCTTGTAGCTCATGCCTTGGGCCAGGCGTGCAGCGTCGGCCACGGCGCTTTCGTCGTCGGGGTAGGACAGGTAACGACAGCCGCCCAGGGCCGGCCCCAGGCGACTGCTATGGATGGCAATGACCGCCTTCAACCCGGTCACCGGGTCAACGCTCAGGTGCAGGGATTCAAGGCGGGTGCTGTGCATGAGAGCAAACATCGTCGTCGAGCTCCCGAATCACTTCTAGTTGTCGCCAAGTATAGGCCGACGGCAAAAGGTTGCTGGAATGCACGGGAATAAGCAGGCGGTAATTACAGGCTTTGTGACATAACCCGGTAGGTGGTTTCTCAAGAAGCTGGACGAAAGTTCTCGGCAAGGCTAAAACGGGACATCCGTCGGAGAACGTTATGAATCCCCGCCAAGCCTTTTTCGAATGTCTACACCGCTCGCCTCCGGCGCTGTTTGAAGCTGCGTTATGGATCGCTGCCGAGCACGACCCGGCCGTGGTCCCACAAACGATCCTGGCTGACTTCAACCTGCTGCAACAACAGGTCAGCCTCGGCATGCCGCTGTTGCCCGCCGATGAATTGGGCCAGCCATTGCTGCGGATGATGAATGAACTGGGGTTCGCCCAGGATGACTTTACCCCCTTGCGCCCCGCCGCCGCGCGGGTGGACAAGGTCTTGCAGCGCCAGCGCGGGCAGCCCCTGGCCCTGGGCCTGATTGCCCTGGAATTGGCGCGGCGTCTGGAAATCCCCATGGTGGGGGTGAACTTTCCAGGCCACTTTTTGCTGCGGGTGATCGGTGCCGATCATTTGCTTGACCCCTGTGGCGGGCGACGGCTGTACCCCAACGACTGCCGCGAACTGCTGCAACGCCAGTACGGTCCCAACCTCAAGTTGCAAGCCAGTCACCTGCATAGCGCCGAACCGCGACTGATCCTGCAACGACTGTCGCGCAACCTGCGGCAGTTGCACCTCACCCATGACAATCACCTGGCGGCGCTGATTGACGCTGAGCGGGTGGTGGAGCTGGGCAACGCCAATGCTGCCGACTATCTGGCACGGGCCAGCCTGTATAAACATCTGGACTGCCCGAATGCCGAGCGTTTTGACCTTGAGCATGCGCTGTTGCTCAGCGAGGACCCGGTGCAGCGGCTGAGACTGACGGAACGCCTGGGCCACCTGCCACCTGGCGCGGTGGTGCATTGAAAGGGGCCGACCGTTAAACCGCGTCGCCCCCATCGCTGCCTCGCCGGGGCTCGACAGCTCCCACAGGTAAGCAGGGTGCTCCTCAGGTTTTGAGAATATCGCCACGCAGCGAATCTTTTGGCGTCGTGGCCCTGGGCGAACGCACCTGAATGATCAGCAACGCCGCAATCACTGCCGGAATCGCACAGAAGAAGAAAATCTGCTGCACCGGCACCTGCATCGCCAGCAGCATGCTGCCAAACAGTGGCCCCAGGATCGAACCAAAGCGCCCCACGCCCAGGGCCCAGCCGGTGCCGGTAGCCCGCACATGGGCCGGGTAGAAGTTGCTGGCAAACGCATTGAGGGTCAACTGGCCGCCAATGATGCAAAAGCCTGCGGCAAACACAAACGCCACCAGGTAGCGCGGGTTGTCATGGTTGAGCCCCAGCAGGATTGTGCACACCGCAGCGCCGGCCAACACTCCCGAGAGCAGGCGCACTTTGCTTTTCAGGCGGTCGGCAAACCAGGCCATGCCAATCGCGCCCAGGGTGCCGGCGAACAGGAACATCGAGGTCACCAGGTTGGCTTTGTTCAACGTCATGCCACTTTCCAGCAGCAGCGACGGTAACCAACTGATCATGAAATACAGCAGGATCAGGCTGACAAAAAAGGTCGACCAGATCAGCAGCGTTGGCCGTGCATAACCGTTGCGAAACAACTCCACCACCGTCAGTTTGCTGCCCTGCTCCTGGCGATTCTGTTCCTCGCTCGCCGCTGGCGCCTGCCAACCTGGCAGCATGCGCGCCGTGACTTTTTGCAGGCGCGTATAAGGCGGTGCATCGCGCAACAGGCGCGGCAGGGATTCAGGCAGTAGCCATGCCAGGAACGGAAACAGCAGTAGCGGCGTCACGCCCCCCGCCAGGAACACGGCCTGCCAGCCGAAGCTGTCGATAAAACCCGCCGCGACAAAACCACCCGCCGCACCACCGAAAGAGAAACCACACGCCGCCAACGTCACCATCAAGGTGCGCATGCGCGGTGGCGAATACTCCGACATCAGGGCCATGGCGCTGGGCATCGCCCCGCCCATGCCAATGCCACAGATGAACCGCGCGACCATCAGCGTTTCGAGGGAATTGGCGAACACCATCAACACCGTGAGGCTGGCATAGATCAGTACGCAAGCGAGCAGGATGCGGCGCACGCCGAAGCGGTCGGCCAGGGGTGTCACGGCCAGGGAACCCAGGGTCAACCCCAGCAGGTTGGCGCTGAACACCGGGCCAAAAGCGGCTTTTTCCAGGCCCCAGTCCTGGGCCAGCGCCGGAACCACGTAGCCCAGCACCTGGGCGTCGTAGCCATCGGTGACCAGCAACAACGCCAACAACAGGAGAATCAACCACTGGTAGCGCGACACCGGACGGGCGTCGAGTGCCGCGCGAAAGCTGGCAATCTGATTGTGCATCGCAAGGTACCTGTATTGTTTTTATGGGTATCACTTGTGGGAGCAGGCAAGCCAGCTCCCACATTGATTTAGGGGGTGTCAGGTTGGTTTGCGGGGTGGGCCTGGATGAATGCGGGGTGTTTGGCTGCCAATGCAGCGACCCGCAGGATTCGTGGGTAGCCATCCAGTGCCACCTTGAAGCGCTCTGCCGCATACAGCTGCGGAATCAGGAATGTATCCGCCATCCCCGGCTGCTCGCCGAAGCAGTAACCCTGATCGCCGATCAATTGCTCCACCGCGCCCAGGCCCTGGCTGATCCAGTGCCCGATCCACTCCAGCAACTGCGCCTCGTCATGCCCCCACTGGCGCAGCAGGTTCTGGGTACTGGAGTTGTGCAGCGGGTGAATGTCACAGCCGATGATCGACGCCACCGCGCGCTCATGGGCACGCATCGCCAAGTCCTTGGCGAGCAGCGGCACCTGTGGATAACGTTCGTCCAGGTACTCGATGATCGCCGGCGACTGGATCAACAGTTCGCCTTCGTCGGTACGCAAGGCCGGCACCCGGCCCTGCGGGTTGATCGCCAGGTACTCGGGCTGGCGGTTGGCGCCACCCTTGGGCACCAGCAGGTTGACCGGCAGCGCGGTGAAACCCAGGCCCTTGAGCGCCAGGGCAATCCGCACCCGGTAGGACGCCGTGGAACGGTAGTAGGTATAGAGTTCCATGCCCCTGCCCTCTTAGCGCGCCGCGACCACAGTGCCACGGCATTCGCCAAAGCCGATGGAGGCAAATCCATCACGCTGGCAGCGGGCACGCAGGATGATTTCGTCGCCGTCTTCAAGAAACTTGCGCACCTCACCGGAGGCCAGTTCGATTGGCTTTTTCCCGCCTTCGGTGATTTCCAGCAGGCTGCCGAACTGGCCTGCCGCAGGGCCCGACAAGGTGCCCGAACCAAACAGGTCGCCGGCCTGCAGTTGGCAGCCGTTGACGCTGTGGTGCGCCACCATTTGCGCCACGGTCCAGTACATGTGCTGGGTGTTGCTCAGGGTCAGGCGATGGGCTGGCAGGTTCTGCTCGCGCATCGCGGCGGTGGTCAGCAGCACTTCCAGTTCGATGTCAAAACCGCCGCCGGCTTGATCGCGCTTGTCCAGCAGGTACGGCAGCGGTTGTGGGTCGCCGGCCGGGCGGGCGGGCTGGGCCTTGCGGAACGGCTCCAGGGCTTCGGCGGTGACCACCCACGGCGAGATGCTGGTGATAAAGCTTTTTGACAGGAACGGCCCCAGCGGCTGGTATTCCCAGGCCTGGATGTCCCGGGCCGACCAGTCGTTGAGCAGGCAGAAACCGGCGATGTGATCGGCCGCATCACCAATGGCAATCGAGTCGCCCATGGCATTGCCCTGGCCGATCCAGATCCCCAGTTCCAGCTCATAGTCCAGACGCGCGCAAGGGCCGAAGGTCGGTTCGGTCTGGCCGGCTGGCAGGGTTTGCCCCTTGGGCCGGCGTACGTCGGTGCCGGACGGGCGAATCGTCGAAGCCCGGCCGTGATAACCGATCGGCACGTACTTGTAGTTAGGCAGCAACGGGTTGTCGGGGCGGAACAGTTTGCCGACGTTTTGCGCGTGTTCGATGCCGACGTAGAAGTCGGTGTAATCGTTGATTTTCGCTGGCAGGTGCATCTGGCAATCGGCAGCCAGTGGCAGCACCTGGGCGCCCAGGCCTTGCAGTTGCGCTTGCTGGTTGCTGCCCTCGGCGAGCAGTTCCAGCAGGCGGGCCCGCAGGGCAACCCGTGGGGCACGGCCCAGTTCGAAGAAGGCGTTCAATTGACCGTCCGCCATGGCGTCGACGGCGCGGCGGGCATCCCCGTCAAACAGCTCACGGGCCGCTTGCAGATCAAAAATATGTTCGCCAATCGCCACACCACTGCGCGGTGCCGAACCGTTGAGGCTGAAGATGCCCAGGGGCAGGTTCTGCAGGGGGAAATCCGTGTGACCGTTGGCCGAGGCCACCCAACTACGGGTGAGAGTGGACTGAGTCATGGTTTATCTCCGATTCGGGTTGAAGGTTGCCGGCAACGTGGCCCAGCAAGCGTCGTAAGTGTTTTGCAGTTGCGGGCAGTCCAGGGCAAAGCGGGTCGGGCGCAGCACCTGGCTGGTCTCGAACATGAAGGCCATGGTGTTATCGATCTTGTGCGGCGCCAGGTCCGCGGCGATGGCCTTGGTGCAGGTCTCACCATCCGGGCCGTGGGCGCTCATGCAACTGTGCAGCGACGCGCCACCCGGTAGGAAGCCTTCGGCCTTGGCATCGTAGGCGCCCTGGATCAGGCCCATGTATTCGTTCATCAGGTTGCGGTGGAACCACGGTGGACGGAAGGTGTTCTCGGCCACCATCCAGCGCGGCGGGAAGATCACGAAGTCGAGGTTGGCCAGGCCGTGGACGCTGGTGGGCGAGGTCAACACGGTAAAGATCGACGGGTCCGGGTGATCGAAACTCACCGTACCGATGGTGTTGAAGCGGCGCAGGTCGTATTTGTACGGCACGTTGTTGCCGTGCCAGGCCACCACGTTCAGCGGCGAATGGTCCAGGGTGCAGCCCCACAGCTCGCCGAGGAATTTCTGCACCAGGGGTGTGGGTTGCGAGAGGTCTTCGTAGTGGGCGACCGGGGTCAGGAAGTCCCGCGGGTTGGCCAGGCCATTGCTGCCGATCGGCCCCAGGTCGGGCAGGCGCAGCGGTGCTCCGTGGTTTTCGGCGACGTAGCCGCGCGCCTGGGCATCCAGCAGCTCGATGCGGAACTTCAGGCCTCGCGGCAGCACGACGATTTCCAGCGGCTCGACTTCCAGCACGCCCAGCTCGGTGGCAATGCGCAGGCGACCTTGCTCGGGAACGATCAACAGTTCGCCGTCGGCATTAAAGAACACCCGCTCCATGGAGCGGTTGGCACAGTAGTGGTAGATGCTGATGCCGGAAGGCTTTTCAGCACCGGCGTTGGCCACCATGCCCACCAGCCCATCGATAAAGTCGGTAGGTTCTGCGGGAATCTCCAGCGGGTCCCAACGCAGGCGGTTGGGCGTGACCTCGCCCAGCGGGCCACCGGCCAGTTGCCGTTCCAGCTTGATAAATGCAGGGTGATTGGCCGACGGCTGGATGCGGTACATCCAGGTGCGCCGGGCTTCGCTGCGCACCATGGTGAAGGCGGTGCCGGAGAACAGTTCGGTATACAGCCCGTAGGGCGCTTTTTGCGGGGAGTTCTGGCCGACAGGCAGGGCGCCGGGCAAGGCTTCGCTGGCGAATTCATTGCCAAAGCCCGATTGGTAGGCCAAGGAATCAGGGGACATGATGCCTCCTCAAGTGGAGTGAACAGCACAACGCCGCCCTCTTGAAGAAGCCTGCGCACGCCGCCGTTATTTTTATCGTAATCCAATTACGCATAACGTAATTTGATTGGTAGGGAGCGTCAAGCTATAAAGACCGCCATTCGTCTCTGGGATACACGCCTGCCATGGAAAAGCCGCTCGCTACCCGCGACACCGGTAAACAGAAAGTCCGTTCGGCCGAGGTCGGCACCGACATCCTCAAGGCCCTGGCTGAACTGTCGCCGGCCACGTCCCTGTCGCGCCTGGCCGAACATGTGCAGATGCCGGCCAGTAAGGTCCACCGTTACTTGCAGGCCCTGATTGCCTCGGGTTTTGCCGAACAGAACACCGCCACCAACCATTACGGCCTGGGCCGCGAGGCCTTGCGCGTGGGGCTGGCGGCGCTGGGTAGCATGGACGTGCTGAAAGTCGCCACCCTGCCCCTGGCGCAGTTGCGCGATGAGTTGAATGAAACCTGCTTTCTCGCGGTGTGGGGCAACCATGGCGCGACCGTGGTGCATATCGAACCGGCGGTGCGCGCGGTCACGGTGGTGACGCAACTGGGGTCGGTGCTGCCGCTGCTCAGCTCATCCACGGGGCTGGTGTTCAGTGCCTTCTTGCCCGAGCGGGAAACCGTGGACCTGCGCGAACTGGAAATCCAGGCCGGCACCGCCCATGCACTGGCGGACAATCAGGCGCATGCGCAAACGTGCGAGCAAATTCGCCAGCGCGGCCTGCACTTTGTCCATGGCTTGCTGATGCCGGGGGTCGATGCGCTATCGGCGCCGGTATTCAATGCGATGGGGCAGGTGGTGGCGGTGATGACCGTGGTGGGGCCGACGTCGTTATTCCATGCCGATGAAGATGGGCCGGCGGCCAGGCAATTGCTTGCCGCGAGCCAGGCGGTGAGTTGGCGCATGGGCTACCAGCCCTGACAGAAACGCGAGCCCGCTCCCACATTTTGATCTGCATTGCCTGGAGTAATCAGGCCATCAGGCCCAGGGCCTTGGCCTTGGCCACTGCCTGGGTACGGCGCTCCACCCCCAACTTGCTGTGGATCCGCCGTGCATGGGTCTTCACGGTGTGCAGCGAGATAAACAACAGATCGGCAATTTCCAGGTTGGAATTGCCCAGCGCAATCAGTTGCAACACCTCCAACTCCCGTTGGCTCAGCGGGTTTTCTCCAGGTGCCGCCAGCGTCTCCTGAGGTTCAAGCCCCAGCTCACTGAGCAGCCCAGGTTGGCGCAGGCGCAGTTCACGCACCGCCTGCTGCACCTGGCAGCGCGCCGCCAGGGCCAACCCGTTTTGCAGCGAGCGCACCGCCAAGGCACGCTCCCCCAGTTGCCAGGCCACCTCGCCCAACACCAACTGCAACTCCCCTTCCAGGCACTGCATGCCACGTTCGCGAGCGGTGTCCAGCAAGGCCATAAGCCGAGGGATCGGTTGATCAGCCTGGCGCAGCTTCACCTGAGCCAGCACCAATAGGTATTCCAGCCTGGGGATCAGCTCCAGGGTCGCCGGCGGCGCCTGTTTCGCCAGGGGGCCATGAAAGTGGCGCAGCACTCGGCTGACGGCTTCCAGGGTCAGTTCGGCGCGCCCCTGCTGCAACCAGAAATGCCCGCTGAGCAACAGCAACACGGCCCGGTAGACCGTGTCGGGAACATGCCGGCGCTGCATCAGGCGCTCGGCATCGCGCAACTGGATAAATGCCTGGGCATAGTCGCCGCGGTTGGCCGCCAGCATCGCCAACCCGAGAAACCCATAGAGCACGCGTTTGTCCTGGCTGTGCAGGCACATGCCCAGGCCGGCTTCGAGGCACTCGGTGGCCAGGGCGTCGTGCCCCTGGCGCAATGCCAGGTGTCCACGCCGCAGGGCGATCCGGCCCATCAGCGGCCCGGCCTTGAGACGCTGCTGGGCCAGCATCGCCTGCACGCCTTCCAGCAGGCTTTGGGCCCGATACGGGGCGCCCCGCTGCTCCAGCAATTGCGCATGGTCAAGTTCCAGCACCGCCTCCAGCAGCAGTGAACCATGGGCCCGCGCCAGGCACAGCGCCTCGCGGTTCAGGGCCTGCGCCACGTCCAGTTCGCCGCGCAACAACGCTTGCTGGGTCAACCCGGACAGGCACATCAGGCGCGATGTCCAGGCGCTGTCCGGCAGATCATTCAAGGCATCGAGAAAATGCGCCCGCGCCCGCGCCGCTTCGCCTCCCAGGTGCAACAGCCAACCCCACTGCGCCTGCCAGCGCGCCAGCAAATGCCGTTGCAAGGCGGCCGTGGGTTGCGGGGTGAAACGCGCCAGTTGATCAATGCATTGCGCAGCCTGGTCGAAACGCCCGGCAAACAGCAAGGCAGCCGTGACCAGCCCCACCAGTTGCGCCGAGCCGAGCATCAACTCATCGCCGTGTTGCTCATGCAGGCGTAACAACAACACCGCATTCTGCTGGCGGAACAGGTCTTGGAAACTGAAGTGCTCCAACAGGCTGACCGCCACTTCGTATTCCTCAGCCAACAGCGCCTGCTCAAACGCCGCCTGCCAATCCTGCGCGGCGGTGAACCATTGGCAGGCGCGCCGGTGCCAGGAGCGCCGGGCCGGCCAGGGTTCGTCGCGCAGCAGTTGGGCCAGGGGGGTGAAGACTTGCAGCCAGTCCGGCGAGTCTTCCCAGGGCTCGATAAACGCACCCAGGGCCTGAAGATCACGCAGGTAGTCGGCGCCATCGCCAAACCCGAACAAGTGCTCGCACAACCCCGGGTTGAAACGCGGCAGGTGCGCCAGGACACGCCAGGCTTCCTCCAGCTCGCTGGGCAAAGTGCTGAACAGTTCGTGTTGCAGGTAGTCGAGCAAGGTCTGCGAGCGACCATGCCAGGCGCCGCTGTCGGGATGGCTGTCGCCTTCAAGCAGGGCGATACGCACGCCGGCGCACCAGCCGGCGCTGAACTGCAGGACCTTGTCGGCGGTCTGCCCGGCACCGGCGTGATGCTCGATCAGTTGCTGGACCTCTTGCTGATCGAACGCCAATTCCGTAGTACCGCACTCCCACAGCTCATCATCGAGCAACAGCCGCGGCCAATTGCAGGCAGGCCGACGCCGCGCGCCCAGCCACCAGATCAAGGCCGGGCTGCTGGCCGCCAACACGCGATCGAGCAAAGCATCCAGGGCCGGCGCCGCCACCCGGCAATAGTCATCGAGAAACAGCCAGGCCGGCGCTTGCCAGCGGCTCAGGTCCAGCAACAGGCTGGCTTCGTCGACAAACGCCAGGCCCAGGCTTTGTGCCAGGCGCTGGCACAAATCCAGCGGTTCCAGGGCGGCGCCATTGAGTGGCAACCAATACACCAGGCAGTTTGCCGGAGCCTGCAGAGCGCATTCGGCCAACAAAGCGCTCTTGCCACTGCCGGCCGGCGCACACAGCAATTTCACCCGCGCCTCGGCATGGAGCAACGGCTCGGCCAGGCGTGGGCGCAGCAAATGGTGGCAAGACAAACGCGGCATGAATCCAGGGCGATCCAGGCGACGGGTCATGGCGGTCATTCCAGCGTCCCTTTTTTATTGTTATGCGGCGTGCGGTCTACCGTAGTCCTGTCAATGGGCGTTGTTGAAGAAGTATTCAGCGGGCTGATTGCCGGACATAAAAAAGCCGGGTTTCAAATGAACCCCGGCACAAAATCTGAATACTGAAACACGGCCAAATGTGGGAGCGGGCCCGCTCCCACAATCAGCGCACGCCGGAGGCGCGCAAGGCTGCCGGGGTGTAGTCCGCTGCCTTGGCTTTGAAGCCAACCACGAAGCTGCTCTTCTCCTCGTTCTTCATGCCCAGGGCGATGTAGCGCCCGGCGATGATGTCGTACAGGGTCTCGACGGTGTAGGCCGGGATCTGGTTGTTGTAGTAGAACTGCGCATGCCCTTCGGCCACGCGCCACAGTTGGCCACGACCGTCATAGTGGTCGGCCAGCGCCACCTGCCAGCTGTCTTCGTCGATGTACATGTGGCGCTTGGCGTAGATATGCCGTTCGTTTGGCTTGACCGTGCCGATCACTTCCCACACCCGGTGCAACTCGTAGCGGGTCAGGTCCTGGTTGATGTGGCCGGCCTTGATGATGTCGTCGTATTTGAGCGACGGCGAGTCGAGCTTGTAGGCGTTGTAGGGAATGTACATTTCCTTCTTGCCCACCAGCTTCCAGTCGTAGCGGTCTGGCGCGCCGGAGAACATGTCGAAGTTATCCGAGGTACGCAGGCCGTCGGATGCGGTGCCCGGCCCATCGTAGGCCACTTGCGGCGCACGCCGTACGCGGCGCTGGCCGGCGTTGTAGATCCAGGCCAGGCGCGGCTCCTTCACCTGGTCGAGGGTTTCGTGCACCAGCAGTACGTTACCCGCCAGGCGCGCGGGTGCGGTGACCGACTGCTTGAAGAAGGTCAGCACGTTGGCACCCTTGGCCGGGTCCATGTCCGGGATCAATTGCGGCACCGCCAACTCTTCCTCGAAGCGGATCGGCGTGTAGCTGCCGTTGGTCTGCGGGGTGGCCTGGGTGATGATGCGCCGCAGGTTGCCACCGTGGTAACGGGTGATGTGGTTCCACAACACCTCGACGCCAGTCTTCGGGATCGGGAAGGCGTAGTAACGGTTGCCGGTAAAGTTCTCCAGGCCGTTGCCGTCGTTGATCGACTTGACGTTGAGTGCGCTGCGCTTGATCGATTCGTAGATATCCTCGGGCAGGTTGACCGTACGGTGAGTGGTGTAGACCGGGATTTTGTAGGTCTCAGGGTAACGTTTGAACATCGCCACCTGCCCATCCGACAGCTTGTCCTTGTACTTGTCGACGGTGGCGGCAGTGATCACGAACAGCGGTTTTTCATTGGCAAACGGGTCGGCCAAAAAGCCCTTGCTGTCCACCGCGCCGGCGTTTTTGGGGATGCCACCGGTCCAGGCTGGAATCGAGCCATCGGCATTACCGGCCTTTTCCGCGCCCATCGGGGTCAAGGTGCTCCCCAGCTTGGCGGCTTCTTCCGGTGACACGGCGGCCATCACGTTGGCGGCCAACAGGCTGAGGGTCAGCACACCGCACTGCAAAATCATCTTACGCATGGTTGTTGTCCTTGTTCTTTTTAAGCCGAATCAGAAGTTCACGCCGAAGCTGAGGGCGAGGAAGTCGCGGTCGGTCAGGGTGTTGTAGTCACCGCCAAAAAAGTCGGTGTAGCTCAGGCTCGCGGTGTAGGTGTTGCGGTAGTCCGCATCGACCCCGACGCTGAGCGCCTTGGCTCCTTCGTTGAACAGGCCGTTGGGGCCGTAGCCCTTGACGTCATGGGACCAGGACAGGTTGGGCTTGAAGTTGATCCCGGCGATCACGTTGTTGTAGTCCAGGATCGCCCTGGCGCGATAACCCCAGGACGTCGCCGTGACGAAGCCATCGGTATCACCACCAAAGCCGTATTGGCCGTAGACCGAATCGCGGCCGTAGCGCAGTTTGGTTTTGTTCTCCAGCCCGCCGACCCGCACGATGGCCGCCTCGCCCACCACGGTCAGGCGTTCGGCGCCCAGTACCTGGTCGAAGAATTGGGTCATGGTGGTCTGGAACTGGGTGATTTCCTTGCGCCGGTAGCCTGTATTGTCGGCACCGAATGAGCTTTTGATCGGCGAGGCGGCGTTGCCGGCAATCGGGTTGACCAGGGCCAGGGTCAGGTCCGTGGTGTTGAGTTGCACGGGGGCGTTGGGGCGGTAGCTGATTTCCCCGGTCCAGGCCGTGCCGGTGGGCAGGGTCGTGGAGAAGCTGGCGCCGTACAGGCGAATGTCTTCCGGGTACTCCAGGTAGTACTGGCCGCGTCCGAGCATCACGCTCTGCGCCAGGCCGGCGCCGCTGCCGGGGGCAATGCCGTTGGCCGCGTTGATGATATTGCCGATGGTCGCAAGGTTAGTGTTGGCCGTGAGGGTGCCCACGGTCGGCGTGCGGCTGTGGTAGTTCATAAAGTACAGGCCGTACTCGGTGTCATCGCCAAGCCAGCGCAAGGCCATGCCGAACTGCCCGGAATCCCGTGCATCACGGTCGGCGGCGCGGCGCACGATCACCCCTTCATTGGTCACCCCAAAACCCTGGCCGAACGCGGCGGCCACCGGTTGCAGCGGACGGATCGCCGGGCTGCCGACGGTGTAGTTGTCGGTGCAGCCATCGGCCGCCACGTCACCCCCAAAGAAGGTGCCGCAGTTGTCCAGCACGGTCTGGTCCCATTCCAACTGGTAGAAACCTTCCACGGTCAGTTGGTTGGTCAGGCCCTGGGACGCGAACAGCATGTTGACTGGAATCAGGCCCTCCTTGATCTCGGCGCCCGGACGACGAAAGGCCGAGACGTCGATGGGGTTGATGCTGTTGATGGAGTTGCCGATGAAGGTACTTTCGCCCCAACTGACCACCTGTTTACCGGCGCGCACGGTGCCCGGCAGGTCCCCCAGGGAATAGTTGTGATAGACGAAGGCATCGAGGATCTGCGCACCGCTGGATTTGGAGCCTTCCTTGCGGTTGTGGTCGCTGATCGGCTTGAACTCGCGGTCTTCGTCCTTGAGCTCGAAGTCGTACCAGTATTTGCCCCGCACAAACACACCGGTGTCGCCGTACTTGAGCTCCAGGTCGTGCAGGCCCTTGAAGATTTTCGAGAACGTCTCGCCCTTCTTGAAGTTCTGGCGCCCATCATCCCCAGTGGAAGCCTGGCCACTGCCGCCATTGACCGTGCCCACCAGCTTGCGATCGGCATCGCGCATGCCCCAGCTGGCACCAACCGACAGCGACGAGTCGAATTGCCCTTCGATCTCGCCGATGTTGAATGAAACAGCCTGCGCCTGAACGCAGCAACCCAAAGCAACCGCAGCGGCCAGCGCCTGTGGCCTGAAGATGGCGCGCATTGTTGTTTTTGTCATGCGTCTTCCTAGGGTGGTGTGACAGAAGGCCCCACCCTACTGCCCGCCATCAGGAGCGATAAGCGCACCAAGGAGGTATTCGTTTTGTCGCTCGAAAGGATTAACACAGGCTCTAGCGTGGGTATTGGCGGGCCTATCGACGCAGTGGATGAAGCGCTATCAAGAGAATGGATAACCCCCTCTCCCTCCCGCCCCCTGTAGGAGCGAGCTTGCTCGCGAAGAACGTTAACGATGACGCGTTTTGCCTGGTTTAACGCGGCGCCCTGAAGTTTTTCGCGAGCAAGCTCGCTCCTACAGGGGGCAGGCACTGTTGTTGTTTTGGTAACAGTCCTTGTCCTGAATCAGTATTTTTCATTCCGTTACAAGGGACTATTCTTACCGAACTTTCAGAACAAACCATGTGTTTCCTGGAAGCCAGTCTTCAACAGATTGAAGCGTATTTTCAGTCTGTTACCCGTGTTCACTGACGTTGATTTGTAGCTCCTTGATCCAACGTCTTACTTCGGCCGCTGCTGATGCAGCGGCCTTTTTTATGCCTGAAATAAAACGGGGCGCCATCAGCGCCCCGCAGGATTGAATGTTTTTCAGGTAACGATCACAGGCTGTATTTCTGCAGGTTGTCCATCATCTCCTTCAAGGCTTCGATGTTGTCCTTGGGATGGGCCGCGCCTTCAAAGTCGCAGATCTGCTGCCAGTGCGCCGCCACGTCATCGGGCGAGAAGCCAGCCTCGGGGTCAAAGCCTACGCCCAGGCTGCGCTCCCAACGGGTCTTGCCGATCCAGCCGCCGCCCACTTCAAACAACCCGGAAGTTTCCTGGCACGCCTCGCTGCCCAGGAACACCACCAGCGGGCTGACCAGCTCGGGCTTGAGGCGTTCGAACACTTGTGGCGGGATCAGGCCTTCGGTCATGCGCGTACCGCCAGTGGGCGCGATGGCATTGACCAGGATGTTGTTCTTGCGCCCTTCCAGCGCCAGGGTCCGGGTCAGGCCATACAGGCCAAGCTTGGCCATGCCGTAGTTGGACTGGCCGAAGTTGCCGTAGATGCCGGAAGTGGACGCCGTGAAGATCACCCGGCCGTAGCCTTGCTCGCGCATGTGCGGCCAGGCGGCGCGGGTCACTTTGTAGGCGCCTTCGACGTGCACCCGGTAAACCAGGTCCCAGTCGCCGTCTTCCATTTTATGGAAGGTCTTGTCGCGCAGGATCCCGGCGTTGTTCACCACCACGTCGATGCGGCCAAACACATCGAGGGCGTGTTGCACGATCTTTTCGCCGTCGGTCACCGAATCATGGTTGGCCTCGGCAATCCCGCCGGCCTCGCGAATCTCGGCCACCACACGGTCGGCGGCCGACGCATTGGCGCCTTCGCCCTGAGTCGAGCCACCAAGGTCGTTGACCAATACTTTGGCCCCGTGCCTGGCGAACAGCAGCGCATGGGCACGACCCAAACCGCCACCGGCACCGGTGACGATCACGACTTTATCTTGGAACTGCACAGACTCACTCATAGGGAACTCCAGCAAAGACAGTGGATGATGGGCTGAGTGTCGGGCACGGGGCTTCTGGTCACAATAAATACGGGCGGGGGTGAATGGTGCGCAATAAGGTACGGGGATGATCGGCTCGTGTAGGAGCTGGCTTATGTGGGAGCTGGCTTGCCTGCGATTGCATCACCTCGGCGCAACTGATTTACCGAGGAGCCCGAATCGCAGGCAAGCCAGCTCCCACACAAGCCAGTTCCCATAGGCGATCTTGGTTGTTTTCAATGCCCTCGCGAAATGACAGGTAATGCTTGAGCACCTGCACCGGCGCTTCGACCTGCGGGTAATGGCCGATATTGGGCAGCAATACCGTGTCGGCATCCGCTATCAGCTCGCGATAACGCGCGACCATATGCGCACCGGAAATCGGGTCTACCTCGCCATCGATCACCCGCAACGGCACCTCGCCGCGTTGCATGGCCGCCACCCAGCGCTCGCGTTGTTGACGGCGCTGGGGGATGTAGGCGATGAGTTTGTGCAAGATCCGCGGGCCACCGTTGTTTTCGATCAGGCTCCAGAAATCATCCAGGGCACTTTCACTGGGGCGGGTCGCCGGGCCAAAGATCTGTTTGAAGCTGTCGGCCAGGGCGTTGCGCCCAAAGGCGCGGCCGATCATCCACCCCAAGGGGCTGAGCAACAGTTTTTGCACCAGCGCCGCACGATGGGTCTCGGGGAACAACCCGCCATTGAGAAATACACAACTGGCCAGTTGGAACCTGCCCTCGTAGTGCCGGGCGAGCAGTTCCTGGGCCACACTGTCGCCGTAGTCATGGGCCATGACATGCACCGGCTGCCGCACCCGCAAATGGGCCAGCAGGGCCTGTTGCAGGTCAGCCTGTTCCAGCAGGCAATAGGTGTGATCCAGGGGCTTGGCCGAGTCGCCGAAGCCGAGCATGTCGCAGGCGATCACCTGGTTGCGCTGGGCCAGGGGTTGCCAGAGGTAATGCCAATCCCAACTGGCACTGGGGAAACCGTGGATCAGCAGCAATGGCTCGCCCTGCCCGGCCACCCAATAACGGATGGTCTGCCCGCGAAAGACAAAGCTCTGCCCGCACTTGCGCCAGGCACTCAGGGGAATCTCTGTCAGCGGCATCAGAGTCGGTATCCAGGGTCTTGTTGGTCGAGCTTACGCAACAGCGCCGGCCAGGCCAGCGCGCCGCCCATGCCTTGGGCGCTCTTGGTCACGCCGGCAATCATCGCCTTGGCACCCGCGAGAATCTGCGGCTCGATGGCGATCAATTCGGCTCCGCCGTTTTGCGCCAGCACCTGGATATCGCAGGCACGCTGGAAGGTGAACATCATCAAGAACGTATCGGCGATGCTCGCGCCACAGGTCAACAGGCCATGGTTGTGCAGCATCAGGAAATTGTTCGGTCCCAGGTCGGCTTGCAGGCGGGCCTTTTCCTCGTGGTTCAACGCCACGCCTTCATAGGCGTGATAGGCCAGGCTGGACAGCACAAACAGCGACTGCTGGCTGATGGGCAATACACCTTGCTTCTGCGCCGACACGGCCACGCCGGCGGCGGTATGGGTGTGCAGCACGCAGACCACGTCGTGGCGTACTTCGTGTACCGCACTGTGGATGGTGTAGCCCGCGGGGTTGATTTCGTAGGGGCTGGCCATCAACTTGTTGCCGGCCTGGTCGACCTTGACCAGGCTGGAGGCGGTGATTTCGTGGAACATCAGCCCGAACGGATTGATCAGGAAGTCTTCGGTGCCCGGCACCTTGGCCGAGATATGGGTAAAAATCAGATCATCCCAGCCATGCAGGGCCACCAGGCGATAGCAGGCTGCCAGGTCGACACGGGTCTGCCATTCGGCAGCGCTGACCTGGTCTTTTACACTCTGTGTCGATTGAACAGGGGCTAGGCTCACGGCAATGACCTCGACGCTGTGGTGTTCTTATTATTTTGGGGTGAAGGGCCAGTCTAGTCAGACCTTGGGCAAGCCGTAGTTGCGTTGGCAGCCAGCTTGATGACCGAGCGGGTCAACCGTGAGGATAGTTCGGATTCGTACAATGTGGCGTCAGAGAAGCGACGCCAATAAAGGTGCGGCAACCACTGGAGCAACACCCCGCCGAGCATGACCAAGGACGTGGCGTTGCTGCGAGAGTTCCCGATCAGCCGCGCAGGGCCGTGACCAGGTCTGCCAGCCAGGGCTCGGCGTCCGCTTCGGGGGTGACGCTTTCGCTGGCATCCAGGCGCAGCATCGGCAGCACTTCGCGTACGCCCAGCTCGCCAAACAGCTCACGCATCTGCTCGCCGCCACCGCAGAAGGTGTCGCCGTAGCTGGCGTCGCCCAGGCCAATCACCGCCCCCGGCAATCCGCGCCAGGCGCCAGGCAATTGATCGCGGATGGTCGAATACAACGGCATCAGATTGTCCGGCAACTCACCCATGCCGGTGGTGGAGGTGACGGCCAGGAAGGCATCCGGGGCGAAGGCCTGCACATCGGCCAGGGTCGCCCGCGGGTTATGCCAGGCCTCGAAACCGGCGGCGTTGAGTATCTCCATGGCGTGGCGGGCGACTTCTTCTGCGGTGCCATAGACCGAGCCGGAAAGGATGGCGACTTTCATCAATCTGATCCTGTAGTTGAGTGAAAACCTGGGATATTAACAGCTTCACACTATTGAACAGCAGCCAGTGGAAAGCTTGGCGGGTTGTCTTACACTGCCAGGCCCACAAACAAGCAATGGATCGCTCGATGATTAACGCCAAGCTGATGCAAATGGTGGTCAACGCCTCCAACGACGGGATCGTCGTGGCAGAAAGGGAAGGCAAGGACAAGCCACTGATTTACGTGAACCCGGCCTTCGAACGCCTGACTGGCTACGCCCTGGACGACATCCTTTATCAGGATTGCCGCTTCCTGCAATCGGGCGACCGCGATCAGCCGGCCCTGATGGCCATTCGCGAAGCCCTGGACAGTGGCGGCGCGTGCCGGGAAATCCTGCGCAACTACCGCAAGGACGGCACGCACTTCTGGAATGAACTGTCACTTTCGACGGTTTACAACAATGCCGACAAGCAAACCTACTTCGTCGGCGTACAAAAAGATGTGACGACTCAGGTCAAGGCCCAGCAGCGTGTAACCCAGTTGGAAGCCCAGGTGGCCGAGCTTACGGCCCAGTTGGCAGCGCTCCGGGCGACGAGCGGATCTAACAAACTTTAGAAAATGCGGTCTTTAGAGTGATAATCGCTTTTACCACGCCTTTCCTTGAGCCAGATCAATGCAACGCGACGCGCTTTTGACGCAGGACGAGCTGGAGTTCATCCAGAGCATGCACCACAACCCGCAACTGAATGTGCGGGATGTATCGTCGAGCCTGACGGTCAACGGCGGCGCGCAGATCCGTGACCTGCTCACGCGGCTTGCAGCCCATGAGCAGGTGACGATCCAGGCACAATTCGATAACCAGCAAATGACCTTTCCACTGCAACTGGTGGAAGACGAGTTCCATGCCTTGCACTTGCGTCTTGGGGTCCCGAGCATTTTCGAGGACGGGCCGATGATCCGGCCCTGGCGCCTGGTGCTCGAAGAGCCGGTCGCCCTGGAAAACGTCAGGGGCCAGCCGGGTGCGTTGTGGGTGCATGAAGTGTCATTCAAGGGCCTGCTGGTGCAGTCCCGGGGCCGCAGCAAACCACCACGGACGTTCTCGATGTGGTTCAGCCCGTCGGGCTACGAGCGGATTGCGGTGCGTGGCACACTGGAGCGCGAGACCGCTCGCGGCCTGTTTGCCTACCGCTTGAACCAGACCGATGTGGATGAAACCGAACGCCTGCGCCAGTTCATCCTGCAACAGCATCGCCTGGCCCACCCCGAAGTGCATGCCTGATTTCAGGTATCCAGGGTTCCACCAAGAAACTGTTGCAAGCGCCGCTGCATCAACCGTCCTTCATTGCCCAGGCAACCGATTGCGCTGCCGGCCAGTTGCTGCTCGGCCATGTCCGCGGCATCACCGGCCAGCAGCAGCGGGCATTCCAGGGTCAGGGCCAACCGTTCCAGGCGCTTGGGCAGTTCCTGGGTCGGTGAACGGTTAGAGAACAGCACCAGCGCCTGCGGGCGCGTCTTCTCGCAGATCAGCGTCAACTCATCAAGGGGCTGGCCCACGCTCAGCACATGAACAGCCAGTTCATCACCACTGAACATGAGCCCTGCGACCAGCAATTCCAGCTCCCGGCATTCACCGGCAATGGCCGCCAGCAATACCTGCGGTGTGCGACCTGCGCGGGTCACTTGCAGGCGCTGGGAAACCCGCGCGCGCAGGAAGCTGTCGAAAAACAGCCATTCGCTGGCTTGGCCGAAACGCCCCTGATGCCGCAACAACTGGTGCCAAAGGGGCATCAGGATGTCCTGGAACACCACCGCAACGGGGTACGCCGCAAAAATCTGGCCGTAGAGGCGTTCCAGTTGCAAGTCATCAAAAACGCCAATGGCGAGTTGCAACTGCTGCTGCCACTGCGTCCATTCGTGTTCACCGCTGCCGCCCTGCAACTGGCGCTGGGAAGAGGCCTGAGCATCGTCGCGCGCGAGGATTTTGCCAACTTTGCTGACCGCCACACCACGCTCGATCCAATCCATAACTCGATGAACGGTCTCGATGTCCTTCTGCGTGTACAGGCGGTGCCCACTTTCGGTACGCACCGGCTGGATCAAACCATAACGCCGCTCCCACGCCCGCAGGGTGACCGGGTTGATACCTGTCAATCTTGCGACTTCACGAATCGGGAACAACTCATCGGTAACGGACGGGTCGCCTTGTTCAAGACCGTGGGAGAGTGCTGTGATTACAGACATCAATGAACCAAAAGTTTATGCATAGTTGGATCCCATTTAACGCTTATCTACCTGTCTTTTTCAAGGGATCCGGCCAGCCGTCCAATGTTGCTGGCGTATTTCGTCAAATCAGGAATAATCCTTGCCTGTTTTTTTGCGTAGCCGCCCTACCCCGCGGTTTCGCCAGGGACGCCACCTACCCGGTGCAGCGCTCCCACATATTCGGAGATACACAATGTCTACCCTACCCGTCACCTTGATGGTCGCGCGCCGCGCTGCCCAAGGTCGTTATCAGGACATGATGAGCTGGCTGCGTGAAGGCGAGCAACTGGCTACCGACTTTCCCGGCTACCTGGGCTCAGGCGTGCTTGCACCGCCGGCCGATGGCGGCGAATTCCAGATCATCTTCCGCTTCGCCGACGAAAAAACCCTGCACGCCTGGGAGTTCTCAGCCTCGCGCAGCGCCTGGCTCGGACGTGGCAGCGAGTTGTTCGCAGACCCCATGGAGCATCGCGTCAGCGGCATGGAAGGCTGGTTTGGTGCCGTGGGCCAGCGCCCGCCGCGCTGGAAACAGGCCGTCGCCATCTGGCTGGCGTTTTTCCCGGTATCGCTGCTGTTCAACTTTGGCCTTGAACCGCTGCTGGCCGAGCTGGGCATGTTCAGTCGCGTGCTGGTCAGCACCCTGGCCCTGACGCCATTGATGGTCTATCTGTTCATCCCCTTGTCGACCCATCTGCTGGCAGGCTGGCTCAATCCTGCACCGTCACGGGTCAAACCTGCCGAAGCAACCGTTTGAGCCCATCCGCAACAGGCCGGTCGCTGGTATAGTTTTAGCTTGCCCGCGACCCGAGCCTCCCATGACCGTCACCCCCGCCCCGATCCTGATTACCGGCGCCGGCCAACGTGTCGGCCTGCACTGCGCCCTGCGCCTGCTGGACGACAACCAACCGGTGATCTTCAGCTATCGCAATGAACGCCCTGGCGTACAGGCCTTGCGCGAGCGTGGCGCGATTGGCGTATTTGCCGATTTCTCGTGCGAGGCCGGTATCCTGGCGTTCATCAGCGAACTCAAGACCCATACCGACAGCCTGCGGGCGATCGTCCACAATGCCTCGACCTGGGCTGCAGAAACACCCGGTGACGAAGCCCACGCCTTTATCGATATGTTCAGCGTACACATGCTTGCGCCGTACCTGATCAACCTGCATTGTGCAGACTTGTTGCACCGCTCGACACTGGCCGACATTGTGCACATCAGCGACGATGTCACCCGCAAGGGCAGTCGCCAGCACATCGCCTACTGCGCCACCAAGGCCGGGCTCGACAGCCTGACCCTGTCCTTCGCCGCCCAATACGCGCCCCGGATCAAGGTCAATGGCATCTCGCCGGCCATGGTGATGTTCAACGACAGCGACGATGCGGCCTATCGTGCCAAGGTCCTGGCCAAGTCGGCACTGGGTATCGAACCCGGGCCCGAGGTGATTTACCAGAGTGTGCGTTACCTGCTGGACAACCCTTATGTAACCGGCACCACCCTGACCGTCAACGGCGGGCGGCATGTCAAGTAAACCCGAACGCCAGCCGCCTGGGGTTCCTGCAACTGATTGGACGGAGCAAGTAGCAATGCCACAACTTCAACCAGGTATGGCGCGCATCCGGGTCAAGGACCTGTGTCTGCGCACCTTTATCGGCATCAACGAGGATGAGATCCTCAACAAGCAGGACGTGTTGATCAACCTGACCATCCTGTATGCCGCACAAGACGCCGTGCGCGACAACGACATCGACCACGCCTTGAACTACCGCACCATCACCAAGGCCATCATCGCCCACGTCGAAGGCAATCGCTTTGCCCTGCTCGAACGCCTGACCCAGGAACTGCTGGACCTGGTGATGAGCAATGAGTCGGTGCTGTATGCCGAGGTTGAAGTCGACAAGCCCCATGCGCTGCGCTTTGCCGAGTCGGTATCGATTACGCTCGCGGCCAGCCGTTAACCCCCTGAATCTGCGTGAACCCTATGACCGATCAACAACGCCTGGAACTCGAAGCTGCTGCCTTCCGCCGACTGGTGGCGCACCTGGACAGCCGCAAGGATGTGCAGAACATCGACCTGATGAACCTTGCCGGGTTCTGCCGCAACTGCCTGTCCAAGTGGTACAAGGCCGAGGCCGATGAGCGCCAGATCGAGGTCAGCCTTGATGACGCCCGCGAAGTGGTCTACGGCATGCCGTACGCCGAGTGGAAAGCCCAATACCAGCAAGAAGCCAGCGCCGAACAACAAGCGGCGTTTGCCAAAGGAAAAACCCATGACTGACCTGAACACCCTGCGCGACAGCCTCGACAGCGGCGAACACCTCTTTGCCGATACCCTGGCCTTAATTGCCGCCGGCTACGACTACCAGCCACAGGCCTTCACCAATGGCAGCGTAGAAAACGCCGCAGGGCAGAACGAAGGTTCGTGCAAGACCCTGGGCCTGGCGCTGCTGGAGGGCTTGAGCGACCAGCAAGCGCTGCTGGCGTTCGGTGAGCATTACCGTTCGGTACTGGCCACGCCTGAGGGCAATGACCATGGCAATATCCGCGCATTGATCGAGCATGGCCTGGCGGGTGTGAAATTCAGCACACAGCCCCTGACCCGCCGCTGATCCAGCTTACAAACCCGGTCAATGTGAGAGCCGGGCTTGCCCTAATGCCAGCTCCCACATTGATTGGATTGCCAGATTGAGATGGCGGCGTTCGTCAAATCGCGCACATAAAAAAACCGGCCTCGCAGCCGGTTTTTTATTTCAACGGTTTTAGCAAGAAACGTCTTTCAACCCGTCGAGGTAACGCTCGGCATCCAGGGCCGCCATGCAACCGGCGCCGGCCGAGGTGATGGCCTGGCGGTAAACGTGGTCAGCCACATCGCCAGCAGCAAAGATGCCTTCCAGGTTGGTCGCGGTGGCATTGCCTTCACGGCCGCCCTTCACCACCAGGTAACCGTCCTTGGCTTCCAGCACACCTTCGAACAGCGAAGTGTTCGGGGTGTGGCCGATGGCGATGAACACGCCGTCGACTTTCAGCTCGTCGAAGCTGCCATCGTTGTTTTTCAGGCGGGCACCGGTCACGCCCATGTTGTCGCCCAGGACTTCATCCAGGGTAGCGTTGAGCTTGAGGATGATCTTGCCTTCGGCAACTCGCGCGTGCAGCTTGTCGATCAGGATCTTCTCGGCGCGGAAGGTCTCGCGGCGGTGAACCAGGGTCACGGTGCTGGCGATGTTGGCCAGGTACAGCGCCTCTTCCACCGCCGTGTTGCCGCCACCGACCACAGCCACTGGCTTGTTGCGGTAGAAGAAACCGTCGCAGGTCGCACAGGCCGAAACACCCTTGCCCATGAACGCTTCTTCCGAAGGCAGGCCCAGGTAACGGGCGCTGGCGCCGGTGGCAATGATCAACGCGTCACAGGTGTAGACGCCGCTGTCGCCGGTCAGGCTGTAGGGCTTTTTCGAGAAATCCACGGCATTGATATGGTCGAAGACGATTTCGGTCTCGAAACGCTCGGCGTGCTCTTTCATGCGTTCCATCAGCACCGGGCCGGTCAGGCCGTGGACATCGCCCGGCCAGTTGTCGACTTCAGTGGTGGTGGTCAACTGACCACCCGCCTGCATGCCGGTGATCAGCAACGGCTTGAGGTTGGCCCGGGCCGCGTAGACCGCAGCGCTGTAACCGGCAGGGCCGGAACCGAGAATAATCACTCGCGAATGACGGCTATCAGACATGACTCACTCCTATCGACCGCCCGGACTACAGAGCGGCTGGAATAAAAAAGGACCGCGAAGCACTTGGGGAAGGCTTGAACTCGCGAGGTCCTGAAAAATAATGGGTGCAGCGTATAGAGGGGGGCAAGATTAAGGAAATACGGAATAACAATCCAGCTCATAGGTGGTCTCTATTCTGTACCCCCTATTAATCGACATGTTTGTTACCGTTAATGTCGACTCGCTGACCGCGCTTTCACCACTTTCGCAAAGCCGGTAAGGTCGGCGCGTTTGCCCTTTTACCCGGAGTTACCCATGCCCGCCCCCGTTCTGTCAGGCCCACAATACCTGCGCGAAGGCCTGAAACTGGTCTTGAGCCCAGGCCTGCGTCTGTTTGTCCTGCTGCCCCTGGCGATCAACCTGATACTGTTCGTCGGATTGATCTATTTTGCTGGTCATCAGTTCAGTCTATGGGTCGACACCTTGATGCCGACGCTACCCAGTTGGCTGAGCTTCCTCAGTTACATCCTGTGGCCGCTGTTTGTGCTGCTGGTGGCCTTTATGGTGTTTTTCAGCTTCACCATGCTCGCCAATATCATCGCGGCGCCCTTCAATGGTTTTCTCGCGGAGAAGGTCGAAGTGGTGGTGCGCGGTACCGATGACTTCCCGGCCTTCAGCTGGGCCGAACTGTTCGCCATGGTCCCGCGCACACTGGCGCGGGAAATGCGCAAGCTCGGTTACTTCCTGCCACGCGCCATCGGCCTGTTTATCCTGTCGTTCATTCCCGTGGTCAACCTGATCGCCGCCCCCCTGTGGCTGCTGTTCGGGGTATGGATGATGGCGATCCAATACATCGACTACCCAGCCGATAACCACAAACTGGGCTGGAACGAAATGCTCGCCTGGCTGCGCCAGAAGCGCTGGCAGAGCATGAGTTTCGGCGGGATCGTCTACCTGGTGCTGCTGGTGCCGGTGGTCAACCTGCTGATGATGCCGGCGGCGGTGGCGGGCGCCACATTGTTCTGGGTGCGCGAGCGCGGCGCCGAAACCCTGCTGGCGGAAAAACCCTGATCGGTTCGATTGACCTGGATCATGACGATTTACCCACATAGAGCACATGGTTATTAAAACGATAAGCCTGTGGGGAGCAAGCCATGTACAGACCGTTGATGCTGATGTTTGGGTTGATGTTGGGCGGTGAGGCCTGGGGGGCCGCAGCCGCCAGCGAGCCGATCCTGCCGGTGCAGCCGGCGAAAATCACTGACGCCGCCAAGGTCGAGTTGGGCAAGCAATTGTTCTTCGACCCGCGTCTGTCCAAGTCCGGTTTTATTTCCTGCAACTCATGCCACAACCTGAGCATGGGCGGCAGCGACAATCTGCCCACCTCCATCGGGCATAACTGGCATCAGGGGCCGATCAACTCACCGACGGTGCTCAACTCCAGCATGAGCGTCGCGCAGTTCTGGGATGGCCGCGCGGCCAACCTGCAAGAACAGGCCGGCGGCCCGATTGCCAACCCCGGCGAGATGGGCTTCACCCATGACCTGGCCGTGGACGTGCTGCGCTCGATCCCCCAATACCAGGCCGCGTTCAAGAACGTGTATGGCGATGGCGGCATCAAGTTCGACGATGTAACCAACGCTATCGCGGCCTTCGAAGAGACCCTGGTCACCCCCAACGCCCCGTTCGACCGCTGGCTGCTGGGCGATAAAACAGCCATCAGCGCCACGGCAGCGCAGGGCTACCAGTTGTTCAAGAGCATCGGCTGCGTGGCCTGTCATAACGGCGAGGCGGTCGGTGGCAGCACCTTCCAGAAAATGGGCATGGTCGAACCCTACGCCACCAAAAATCCGGCCCAGGGCGTGGCGGGCCTGACCGGCAAGGATCAGGACCGGATGATGTTCAAGGTGCCGACTTTGCGCAACGTCGCCCTGACCTACCCCTACTTCCACGACGGTGCCTACTGGAACCTGACCGAAGCGGTGGACGTCATGGCCCGCCTGCAGCTGGGGCGCAAGTTGAGCACCGATGAGGTCAGCCAGATTGTCGCGTTCCTCGACACCCTGACCGGCGACCAGCCGGACTTCAAACTGCCGATCCTGCCGCCGTCCTCGGCCAAGACCCCGCGTCCTACGCCGTTCAACTAAACCAGTAGCGGGTCCTGTCGTCATAAATCCGTCATTGCGATGACACAATGACGACATGGCCTGCGCCGACACTGGCTGCATGACGACAGCTTTCCTGAATATCACCCTGATTACCGAAACCTTCCCACCGGAAATCAACGGCGTGGCCAATACCCTTGGTCGCCTGTGTGACGGGTTGCGCGCACGTGGGCATCAGGTGGAACTGGTGCGCCCGCGCCAGGGTGGCGACCAGAGTCGCCCCAGCGACGACGGCCTGTTGCTGTGTCGCGGCTGGCCCTTGCCGGGGTATCCCGGCCTGCAATGGGGCCAGTCCTCAATGCACAAACTGCTGCGCCGCTGGAAGCGCCGGCGCCCCGATGTGCTGTATATCGCCACCGAAGGCCCACTGGGCTTGTCGGCCCTGCGTGCGGCACGGCGCCTGGGGATCAGCGTGGTCAGCGGCTTTCATACCAACTTCCAGCAGTACTCCAGCCAGTACGGCCTGGGCATGCTCAGCCGGGTACTGACCCATTACCTGCGCTGGTTCCACAACCGTTCCACCCTGACCCTGGTGCCCAGCGTCAGCCAGCGCCTGGAGCTGGAGCGCCGCCACTTCGAACGCCTGGACCTGTTGTCACGCGGCGTCGACAGCCAACTGTTCCACCCGGCCAGACGTGACAATGCCCTGCGTGGGCAATGGGGGCTGGGCAATGAAGATATTGCAATCGTGCATGTCGGGCGCCTGGCGCCGGAGAAAAACCTGGGGCTGCTCAAACGCTGCTTCGACGGGTTGCAGGCGACTTATCCACAACGTCGTTTGAAGCTGATCGTCGTCGGTGACGGACCGCAACGCGAAGCGCTGGCCAAGGCCCTTCCCAATGCGATTTTCTGCGGGGCGCAACGCGGTGAGGAATTGGCCCGACACTATGCCTCCGGGGATCTGTTTCTGTTCCCCAGCCTCACCGAAACCTTTGGCAATGTGGTGCTGGAAGCGATGGCATCGGGGCTGGGCGTGGTGGCCTATGACCAGGCGGCCGCTACCCAGCACATCCGCCATGGCTACAGTGGTGCGGTGGCTATGCCAGGGGACGAAGATGGTTTTTGCGATGCGGCCAGTTGGTTGCTGGAAGAGCATGAGCTCCTTCGCAGGGTACGACTCAACGCTAGGCAACACGCCAGCCGTCAGGGCTGGCCGGCGATTATCGAACAGTTTGAAAGGCAGTTGCGGGGCGTCTGTGCAGCACACTTTACTGCACCATCCTTACCTTTTCCCCCATGAATGCTCGCCACTTGCCAGATCATTGAGCCCGTGCAATTTGTTACCTGATCTCAAGGAACGCTGAGTTTGTTTATTGCCACTGAACGTTGACCTAGGTAGCGCTGGCCAAACACCGTGTGTGCATACCGAGGTTAGCTTGAACAAACTCCATAGCCAAAAGGTTCATATCTATGCACATCAATACTCAATCCCCTGCATTGGCGAATTTAGATTCCTATACCAAGCCCCGCCCCTTTCCCGAAGACACCCCACAGGAAAAAAACATACAGCAGAATCAAGTCGCATATGATAAACCGAGTAATCCAGGAAGCACTAAACTCGGGGACCCGCAACGCGCTCCAGATCGACCTTTCGTCAATAATATGACCAAGCCGAACATCTCACCAGCAGGCTGACTCCAATAGCAGCCTGCCAGTGAGTCGCCCCATCGTCGGCTCACTGGCGGGCAACCGCGATGCAACCCGTCATCGCAGGGTCGTCAACGCCTCACGACTGAACGGCAAAATATCGCCTTCACGCCCTTCACGCACCTTCAACGCCCAATCCGGATCCACCAGCAGCGCCCGGCCCACAGCCACCAGATCGAACTCATCGTTGTTCAAGCGCTCCAAGAGTTTTTCCAGGCTCGCCGGCTGTGCGATTTTGTCGGTGTTGACCATGAACTGCAGGAACTCACCGTCCAGGCCGACACTGCCCACGGTGATTGTCGGTTTGCCCGTGAGCTTGCGGGTCCAGCCCGCCAGATTCAGCTCGGAGCCATCAAACTCAGGCTCCCAGAACCTGCGGGTGGAGCAATGGAAAATATCCACACCGGCGTCAGACAACGGCTTGAGAAACTCCCCCAACGCCTCAGGGGTTTGCACCAGACGCGCGGTGTAATCCTGCTGCTTCCATTGGGAGAAGCGGAAAATGATCGGAAACTCAGGACCTGTTGCGGCCCGAACGGCCTGGATCAACTCAATGGCAAAGCGCGAACGATTGGCCTGGCTGCCACCGTATTCATCGGTGCGCTGGTTGCTGCCTTCCCAGAAGAACTGGTCCACCAGATAACCGTGGGCACCGTGGATTTCCACGCCGTCCATGCCAATGCGTTGGGCATCCTTGGCAGCCTGGGCGAAGGCCGCGATCACCTCCTTGATATCCTGGACGGTCATACCGTGGACCACCACGTTGCCATCCTTGAGTTTTTCCATCGGGCCATAGGCCGGCACGCTGGCATCCGGCTCGGTGCCGATGCGCCGCACGCTACCCACGTGCCACAGTTGCGGAACAATCTTGCCACCTTCGGCATGCACCGCATCGACGACTTTCTTCCAGCCGGCCAATGCCGCTTCACCGTAGAAATGCGGAACGTTCGGGTACCCGTTGGAAGCCTGATGGCCCACCACCGTACCTTCGGTAATGATCAGCCCTACACCCGCCGCCGCACGGCGACGGTAGTACTCGATCACTTTGGCGTTCGGCACGCCACCGGGAGAAAACGAACGGGTCATCGGCGCCATGACCACGCGGGTCGGCAATTGCAGTGCGCCGAGCTGGAAAGGTTTGAACAAGGCTTGGACAGGCATGGGAGCACTCCGCGGCAGATGGATTTTATGATGCGGATAATATGGCGCACGCGGAGGGCTGGGTAGCACTATTGATTGCGGTGATTAAGGTGCAAAAGCCGGGAGCTACACAAAACACTGTAGGAGCCAGCTTGCTGGCGATGGTCGTTAACGGTGATGTTGTCTACCTGACACCCCGAGGTGTTCTTTCGGGCATCATCGCCGGCAAGCCGGCTCCTAAGTAGGTCAGACCAAGGCTTTTTCGATGGCTTGGACGATCGTGGGGTCATCAGGCGCTGTGCGCGGGGAGAACCGCGCCAAAACCCGCCCATCTTTGCCCAGCAGGAACTTCTCGAAATTCCAGGTGATATCCCCGGGAAACTCGGCGCCCTCACCCGCCAATAGACGGTACAACTGATGGCGATCAGGACCGTTCACATCCAACTTGCTGCCCAATGGAAAGGTCACGCCGTAGTTGAGGCTGCAAAATTCGCGGATTTCTTCCTCCGTTCCCGGCTCCTGCCCCGCAAACTGGTTGCACGGCAAGCCCAGTACGGTAAACCCCTGGTCCTTGTATTGCTGGTAGAGGTTTTCCAGCGCGGCGTATTGCGGGGTCAGCCCACATTTGGAGGCGACATTGACCACCAGCACGACTTGCCCCTTGTAGGGCGCCAGAGGCAGCTCCTGACCATCCAGGGCTTTGAGTTTCAGGTCGTGGAAAGCACTCATGACAAACTCCAGATTTCCCATATTCTTCGTAACGGCCATTCGAGATTACAACCGTCAAGTCGGCAAGAATAGCCGCCAATCAAAAAAGGCGCCCGAAGGCGCCTTTCTTTTCAACTGACTGGCATCGCCCGTCAATTAATGGTGGTGACCACCTTCGCCGTGCACGTGGCCGTGAGCCACTTCTTCCTGGGAAGCGTCGCGGATGGCAACGATCTTGACCTGGAAGTTCAGGCGCTGGCCTGCCAGCGGGTGGTTACCGTCAACGGTCACGTCGTCGCCGTCCAGGTCGCGAATGGTCACGATCTGCATCTGGCCATCCGGCGCGGAAGCGTGGAACTGCATGCCCACTTCCAGCTCATCGACGCCTTCGAACATGCTGCGGCTCAGGGTGCTGACCAGTTCGGCCGAGTACTCGCCGTAGGCATCTTCAGGTTCTACGGCAACGGTCAGCTCATCACCAACGTTCTTGCCTTCCAGGGCCTTTTCCAGGCCTGGGATGATGTTACCTGCGCCTTGCAGGTAGACCAGCGGCGCGCCGCCGGCGGAGCTGTCGATGACCTCACCAGCGTCGTTGGTCAGGGTATAGTCGATGGAGACAGCCTTGTTAGCGGCGATCGTCATGGGGCGAGACCTTTTGCATAAGAATGAAGAACGGACAAGTCTAAACAAGGATTTGCCCGAAAGCGAACAGAACCCGGACAGACGGGGTCGATCCAGTGACCCGACGGTCGCAGGATTTCAGCAGGACGCAGACGGACACTGGGTTGTCGCGTTGTCCTGCGGCCATACGCAGCACCTGCGCCACCAGCCGCCCTGGCAATCCCGGGCCTGGGTCCTTGACCCGGCGCAACGCCTGGCAAAAATAGGCCAGCCCTTTGCCTGTGGCTGGTGTGCGCAGGGCCCGGATAACGATACCCTTGGCACCTGATTCGCGGTCGACGCTCAACCATAGAGCGCCACCCAAGCCATGCACCTCCAGAGAATTCGCATGCAGACTTTTTTTATCGCGCCCACCGATTTTGGTGTGGGTCTGACCTCCATCAGCCTTGGGCTGGTGCGTACCCTTGAGCGGGCCGGGCTGAAAGTCGGCTTCTTCAAGCCGATTGCCCAGCCGCACCCTGGCGACACCGGGCCTGAACGCTCCACCGAGCTGGTGGCGCGCACCCACGGCCTGAAACCGCCACAACCCCTGGGCCTGGCCCATGTCGAGCGAATGCTCGGCGATGGCCAGCTCGATGAACTGCTCGAAGAAATCATCACCCTTTACCAGCAGGCCGCCGTGGGCAAGGACGTGCTGATTGTCGAGGGCATGGTGCCAACCCGCAGCGCCAGCTATGCGGCCCGGGTCAACCTGCACCTGGCCAAAAGCCTGGATGCCGAAGTCATCCTCGTCTCTGCGCCGGAAAACGAAGTGCTGACCGAACTGTCCGGTCGCGTGGAATTACAGGCGCAACTGTTCGGCGGCCCGAAAGACCCGAAAGTGCTCGGCGTGATCCTCAACAAGGTGCAGACCGACGAAAGCATGGAAGCCTTCGCCGCCCGCCTCAAGGAGCATTCGCCGTTGCTGCGCAGTGGCGATTTCCGCCTGCTGGGCTGTATTCCGTTCCAACCGGAGCTCAATGCGCCGCGCACCCGTGACGTGGCCGACCTGATGGGCGCCCAAGTGCTCAATGCCGGTGACTATGAAACCCGGCGCATGACCAAGATCATCATTTGCGCGCGCACCATGCGCAACACCGTGGAACTGCTCAAGCCCGGTGTCTTGGTGGTGACACCGGGAGACCGTGACGACATCATCCTCGCCGTCAGTCTGGCCGCAATCAATGGCGTGCCCCTGGCCGGTCTGTTGCTGACCAGCGACACCCTGCCCGACCCGCGCATCATGGATCTGTGCCGTGGCGCGTTCCAGGCCGGGTTGCCGGTGTTGTCGGTGAGCACTGGCTCCTACGACACCGCCAACCAGCTCAACAGCCTGAACAAGGAAATTCCGATTGATGACCGCGAGCGCGCGGAGATCATCACCGACTTCGTCGCCAGCCATCTGGACGCGCGCTGGTTGCACCAGCGTTGCGGCACGCCACGGGAGATGCGCCTGTCACCGGCGGTGTTCCGCTACCAGTTGATCCAGCGTGCCCAGGCGGCCAACAAGCGCATTGTGTTGCCCGAAGGCAGCGAGCCGTTGACCGTGCAAGCCGCCGCCATTTGCCAGGCCCGGGGCATTGCCCGTTGCGTGTTGCTGGCCAAGCCGGCCGACGTCGAAGCCGTGGCCCGTGCCCAAGGCATCGAGTTGCCCGAAGGCCTGGAGATTCTTGACCCGGACCTGATCCGCGAGCGTTATGTCGAACCGATGGTGGCGCTGCGCAAGAGCAAAAGCCTCAACGCACCGATGGCCGAACAGCAACTGGAAGACACCGTGGTCATCGCCACGATGATGTTGGCGCTCGATGAAGTGGACGGCCTGGTCTCCGGTGTCATCCACTCCACCGCCAATACCATCCGCCCGGCCTTGCAACTGATCAAGACCGCACCGGGCTGCACCCTGGTGTCGTCGGTGTTTTTCATGCTGTTCCCCGAGCAGGTGCTGGTGTACGGCGACTGCGTGATGAACCCGCACCCAAGCGCGGCGGAACTGGCGGAAATCGCCCTGCAAAGCGCCGACTCGGCCGCCGCCTTCGGCATCACCCCGCGGGTGGCGATGATCAGCTATTCCAGCGGTGACTCGGCCAGCGGCGAAGAGGTGGAAAAGGTCCGCGAAGCCACCCTGCTGGCCCACGAACAACAGAGTTCGCTGCTGATCGACGGCCCGTTGCAGTACGATGCCGCCGCCAACGAAAGCGTCGCCCGACAACTGGCGCCCAATAGCCAGGTGGCGGGCAAGGCCACGGTGTTTGTGTTCCCCGACCTCAACACCGGCAACACCACCTACAAGGCGGTGCAACGCAGTGCCGATTGCGTCAGCCTCGGCCCGATGCTGCAAGGCCTGCGCAAACCTGTGAACGATCTGCCCCGTGGGGCCCAGGTGGATGACATTGTCTACACCATCGCCCTGACCGCGATTCAAGCCGCCAACCGACCTATGGATATCTAAATGCTGGATTTTCTGCCTGCCGCCGTGCGCGGGGTGATCGCCTCGCTGCTGCTGGCGTTGAACACGATCCTGTTGTGCTCGTTCCTGTTTATCGTCGCGCTGTGCAAGCTGCTGCCGTTTGCCAAGCGCTTGAGCGAGTGGCTGATGAACCACACCCACGAGGCCTGGATCAGCAATAACAAGGCCTGGATGAACCTGGTGCGCCGTACACGCTGGCACCTCAAGGGCCTTGAGGGGCTGGATTACCAGCACTCGTACCTGGTGACCAGCAACCATCAGAGCTGGGTCGACATCATGGTGTTGCAGTACGTGCTCAATCGTCGCATCCGCCCGCTGAAGTTTTTCCTCAAGCAGGAACTGATCTGGGTGCCGGTGATTGGCCTGGCGTGGTGGGCTTTGGGCTTCCCGTTCATGAAGCGCTACACCAAGGCCTATCTGGAAAAACACCCGGAGAAGAAAGGCAAGGACCTGGAAACCACCCGCAAGACCTGTGCGAAGTTTCGCGACAACCCGGTCGGCATTTTCAACTTTGCCGAAGGCACGCGATTTACCGAGGGCAAGCATGCGCAGCAGCAGTCGCCGTTCCGCTACCTGCTCAAACCCAAGGCCGGTGGGATTGCCTTTGTACTGGATGCCATGGGCGAGCAGTTGAAGTCGCTGGTGAACGTGACCATTCACTACCCTGGCGGGCGTCCTGGTTATTGGGACCTGCTGTGCGGCAATGTGCGGGAGGTGGTGGTGCAGTTTGAAGAGGTGCAGATCCCGGCCGAGTTCATTGGCAAGAATTATGAGCAGGATGGGGAGTATCGGGCGGCGTTCCAGGGCTGGATCAATAACCTGTGGACTGAAAAGGATGCCCTTTTAGACCAGCTTCACACGGATTATCCTGCCTGTCGCTGAGCAAAAATGTGGGAGCGGGTTGTTTTCAAGATCCCACAAAAAGCCCGCCACCGAGTAATCGGTGGCGGGCTTTTTGTGACAGCAAGGTTTAGATCGCGCCGCGCTGGCGCAGCAGTTCCAACACCTGCTTGACGCTGTCGTCCACCGACAGGGCCTGGGTGTCGATCACCAGGTCGGCATTCAACGGCACGTCGTACGGGAACGACTCGCCGGGGATGTTATCCCCACCGGCTGCGTACAAACCTTGCGGGTCACGCTCGGCACACACCAGCGGCGATGCCTGCACATACACGGTGAGCAAGCGATCACTGCCGATCAACGCCTTGGCCTGTTCACGGCCTTCGGCATCCGGCGCAACAAACGCGGCCAGGGTCAGCAGGCCGGCTTCGTTGAACTGACGCGCCACGTGGGCGGCACGACGCCAGTTCTCGGTACGCCCGGCACGATCCTGTGGCAGGCCTTTGTTCAGGTCATGCCGCAGGTTCTGCCCATCCAGTACAAACACCGCACGACCCATGTCGAACAGCTTGCGCTCGACTGCGTAGGCCAGGGTGCTCTTGCCTGCGCCCGACAGGCCACTGAACAACACGGTGGCCGGCTGCTGGCCGAAACGCTGCGCACGCTCTTCGGTGGCCACGTGGGCCAACTTGCCATGTTGCGCCGCGCCGCCATGGCCGACCGGTGGCGCGATAATCATGCCCGCCGCCACGGTGCCGTTGGTCAAACGGTCGATGACGATAAAGGCGCCAGTGGTGCGGTTGCTGGCGTAACCGTCCAGGGCGATGGCCGCGTCGAGGCTGACCTTGACCCGGCCGATCTCGTTCAACTGCAAGGCACTGGCCGGACCTTCTTCCAGGGTGTTCACGTCCACGCGATGAACAATGCTGGTGATCGAGCCCGGCACGTAGCTGGTCGCACGCTTGATGTCGTATTTCTTGCCCGGCAGCATCGGTTCCTCGGCCATCCACACCAGCATGGCGTCGAAGGCGTCGGTCACTTGCGGCACGTTGTCGGCATGCACCAGCAGGTCGCCACGGGATATGTCGATCTCGTCTTCCATGGTCAAGGTCACGGCCTGGCCGGGACCTGCGTGTTCCAGTTCACCTTCGAAGGTGACGATGGACTTGACGCGACTGCTCTTGCCCGACGGCAACACCACAACCTCGTCGCCCTTGTGCACCACGCCGCTGGCCAGGGTGCCGGCAAAGCCACGGAAGTTCAGGTTCGGACGGTTGACGTACTGCACCGGGAATCGCAGGTCGGTGTAGTTGCGGTCGTTGGCGATCTCGACGGTTTCGAGGATCTCCATCAGCGACTGGCCGGTGTACCAGGGCGAACGCTCGCTCTTGTTCACCACGTTGTCGCCCTTGAGCGCCGACATCGGCACGAAGGCCAGGGTGCTCGGCTTGAACGCGATGCCGTCGGCAAACTTCAGGTAATCGGCCTTGATCGACTCGAACACGCTTTGGTCAAAGCCATTGATGTCCATCTTGTTGACGGCCACCACAATGTGTTTGATGCCCAGCAACGAGGCGATAAAGCTATGGCGCCGGGTCTGGGTCTGCACGCCGTAGCGCGCGTCGATCAGGATGATCGCCAGGTCACAGGTGGACGCACCGGTGGCCATGTTGCGCGTGTACTGCTCATGGCCTGGAGTGTCGGCAATGATGAACTTGCGCTTGGCGGTGGAGAAATAGCGGTAGGCCACATCGATGGTGATGCCCTGCTCACGCTCGGCCTGCAGGCCGTCGACCAGCAACGCCAGGTCGATGTCGTCACCGGTGGTGCCGACTTTCTTCGAATCACGGGTGATGGCTTCCAGGTGATCTTCGTAGATCATCTTGGAGTCGTGCAACAGGCGCCCGATCAAGGTGCTCTTGCCGTCGTCGACGTTGCCACAGGTCAGGAAGCGCAGCATTTCCTTGCGTTCGTGCTGGCCCAGGTAGGCGAGGATGTCCTCGCTGATCAAATCAGATTGATGCGACATGACAGCCCCTTAGAAATAGCCTTGACGTTTTTTATCTTCCATGGAGCCTGCGCCATCGTGGTCGATGACCCGGCCCTGGCGCTCGGAAGTTCGCGTCAGGAGCATTTCCTGGATGATGTCCGTCAGCGTCTCGGCTTCGGACTCCACCGCGCCCGTCAACGGGTAGCAGCCAAGCGTACGGAAACGTACTTTCTTTTTGACGATGCGGGCTTTGTCTTCGTCGGACAGGTGTTCGAGGATGCGGTCATCGTCGATCATGATCAACGTGCCGTTCTTCTCGATCACATCACGCTCGGCGGCGAAGTACAGCGGCACGATCGGGATGCCTTCCAGATAGATGTACTGCCAGATGTCCAGTTCGGTCCAGTTGGACAACGGGAACACACGGATCGACTCGCCCTTGTTGACGTTGCCGTTGTAGACGTTCCACAGCTCCGGGCGCTGGTTTTTCGGGTCCCAGCGGTGCTTGCTGTCGCGGAACGAGTACACGCGCTCTTTGGCACGGGATTTCTCTTCATCGCGACGGGCGCCGCCGAAGGCTGCGTCAAAACCATGCTGGTCCAAGGCCTGTTTGAGGCCTTCGGTCTTCATGATATCGGTGTGCTTGGCGCTGCCGTGGGTGAACGGGTTGATGCCCTGCGCCACACCGTCCGGGTTGACGTGAGTGATCAGGTCCAGGCCCAGTTCCTCGACCATGCGGTCGCGGAACTTGTACATTTCCTGGAATTTCCACTGGGTGTCCACATGCATCACCGGGAACGGCAGCTTGCCCGGGAAGAATGCCTTGCGCGCCAGATGCAGCATCACGGCGGAGTCTTTGCCGATGGAGTAGAGCATTACCGGGTTGTCGAACTCAGCGGCAACCTCACGGATGATGTGGATGCTCTCCGCCTCCAGCTGTTTCAGATGCGTCAGTTTGTCGACCATGGCTACTCACGGGAAAACGATTCTTTTTGGACGGCCTGCGGGCCGTGTTCGAGCGAGGCATGCTAGCACAGCACCTTCTTCTATTCAGGGAGCTGGATAGATCGAAACGGTATATGAATATGCCGCCGAGTTTGGCGTGGAACGCGGACAAATGTGGGAGGGGGCTTGCTCCCGATTGCAGTGTGTCATTCAACAGATTGGTTGACTGAACCACCGTAATCGGGAGCAAGCCCCCTCCCACATTTGTTCGGTGGTATCTGTCAGATCGGGTTGGGGCAGTCGATGAACAGATGTTCCAGGGCAAAGCGTCGGGCCAGGTAATCCCCCAGGGCCTGCACGCCATAACGCTCGGTGGCGTGATGGCCGGCAGCGATGAAGCTGATGTCGTTTTCCCGCGCGCTGTGGAAAGTCTGCTCCGACGCTTCGCCGCTCAAGTACAAATCGACCCCGGCCGCCACGGCCTGGTCGATATAACCCTGGCCGCCGCCCGTGCACCAACCGACGCGGCGGATCATGGCGCTGCCTTCGATCAGCAGCGGCTCGCGGCCCATGGTTTCCTGCACGCGGCGGGCGAAATCCCGCGCCGACAGCGGTTCCGCCAGGGAGCCTACGAGGCCGACGACCTTGAGGTTGTCCGGGTCCAGCGGGCCTTCGACGGTGATGTCCAACTGGCGGGCCAACTGCACGTTGTTGCCCACGTCCGGGTGCAGGTCCAGCGGCAGGTGATAGGCCAGCAGGCTGATGTCATGCTTGAGCAGGGTCTTGAGCCGGCGCTGTTTCATGCCGGTGATGCAAGGGTTTTCGCCCTTCCAGAAATAGCCATGGTGCACCAGCACCAGGTCCGCCTCGGCTTCCACCGCGGCATCCAGCAACGCCTGGCTGGCGGTCACGCCACTGACAATGCGCAACACTTGCGGCCGGCCCTCGACCTGCAGGCCGTTGGGGCAGTAGTCGGCAATTTTCGCGCTGTTCAAGTAGCGATCCGCTTCTTCAACCAGGGTGCTCAGGGCGACGGCCATAAAAGACTCCTAAATATCCCGTTCAGAGGCGCTCGCGGCCTCGTATAATGCGCGACATTATGGGCGCTCCCACGCCCCCTGCAACCTGTCAGGACTTACTTGATGCTCAAGGCGCTGCGTTTTTTTGGATGGCCATTGTTGGCCGGCGTGCTGATCGCGATGCTGATCATTCAGCGTTATCCGCAATGGGTCGGCCTGCCAAGCCTGGACGTCAACCTGCAACAAGCACCGCAAACCAGCGCGGTGCAACAAGGCCCGGTGACCTATGCCGATGCGGTGGTGGTTGCGGCGCCCGCCGTGGTCAACCTGTACACCACCAAGGTCATCAACAAACCGGCGCACCCGCTGTTCGAAGACCCGCAGTTCCGGCGTTTTTTCGGCGACAACTCGCCCAAGCAGCGGCGCATGGAATCAAGCCTCGGATCCGGGGTGATCATGAGCCCGCAAGGTTACATCCTGACCAATAACCACGTGAGCACCGGCGCCGACCAGATTGTGGTGGCCCTGCGTGATGGCCGCGAAACCCTGGCGCGGGTGGTGGGCAGCGATCCGGAAACCGATCTTGCGGTGCTGAAAATCGACCTGAAGAACCTGCCATCCATCACCATCGGCCGCTCCGAAGGCCTGCGGGTCGGTGATGTGGCCCTGGCGATCGGCAACCCGTTTGGCGTCGGCCAGACCGTGACCATGGGCATCATCAGCGCCACCGGGCGCAATCAGTTGGGCCTCAACAGTTACGAAGACTTCATCCAGACCGACGCGGCGATCAACCCAGGTAACTCCGGCGGCGCGCTGGTGGATGCCAGTGGCAACCTGACGGGCATCAACACCGCGATTTTCTCCAAGTCCGGCGGCTCACAGGGCATCGGTTTTGCGATCCCGGTGAAGCTGGCGATGGAAGTGATGAAGTCGATCATCGAGCACGGCCAGGTAATCCGTGGCTGGCTGGGGATTGAAGTGCAACCGCTGACCAAGGAGTTGTCGGAGTCCTTTGGACTGACCGGGCGCCCAGGCATCGTGATCGCCGGCATCCTGCGCGGCGGCCCGGCGGAAAAGGCCGGGATGCAGGTCGGCGACGTGATCCTCAGCATCGACGGCGAACCGGCTGGCGATGGCCGTCGGTCAATGAACCAGGTGGCGCGGATCAAGCCGACGGAAAAGGTCGCGATCCAGGTGATGCGCAACGGCAAGGAAATCAAGTTGCTGGCCGAAGTGGGCCTGCGTCCACCGCCTGCACCGGTGAAAGAGCAAGAATAAAGGCCTCACCTTAAAGAGATATATTCTCAATGGTCATGTTATATTATTTCAATATTGATATTGGAATGTTAGACCATGACGTCTCGAAAGTTTGCCCCCCTGGCCGGTCTCGCCTTGGGGTTGCTGGTGGACCCGGTGTTTGCAGAAGACACCAACACCCTTGAACTGGGCACCACCAGCATCACCGGCGAGGCGTATGAGTCCGCCACCGGCCCGGTCAAGGGCTATCGCGCGACCCGTTCGGCCAGCGCGACCAAGACCGACACCGCCCTGCGGGATATTCCACAATCGATCAGTGTGATCCCCGCCAAAGTGCTCAAGGACCTGGGCAGCAACAACGTCGAACGCGCCCTGGAATTTGCTGGCGGCGTGTCCAAGCAGAACAACTTTGGTGGCCTGACGCTCTACGAATACAGCGTGCGCGGCTTCACCACCTCGGAGTTCTACCAGGACGGTTTCAGCGCCGCCCGTGGTTACCCCAGCACCCCGGACACGGCCAATATCGAACGCATCGAAGTGCTCAAGGGCCCTGCCGCCAGTTTGTATGGCCGTGGCGACCCCGGCGGCACCGTGAATATCGTCACCAAGAAACCCCAGCCCGAAGCCTTCACCACTGTGCAGACCAGCGCTGGCAGTTGGGACCGCTACCGTACCGCCCTCGATATCAACACCCCGCTGGACAGCGAAGGCACCGTGTTGTCGCGGGTCAACCTGGCGGTGGAAGACAACCACAGCTTCCGCGACCACGTGCAGAGCAAGCGAGTGTTTGTCGCGCCGTCTTTCAGCTGGCAACTGGACCCGGACACTAGCCTGCTGGTGGAAAGCGAATTCGTGCGCCACAGCTCGACCTTCGACCGTGGCATCGTCGCGCCGAATAACCGTTGGAGCGGCATGTCCCGCTCGACCTTCCTCGGCGAGCCCAACGACGGTGATATCGACAACCACAACAACCGCCTGCAAGCCACCCTCGAACATCACCTGAACGATGCCTGGCAACTGCGCCTGGCCAGCCATTACAAACAAGGCAGCCTGTGGGGCTACGCCTCGGAAAACCGCGCACTGAATGCCGACGGGCATACCATCAACCGCCGCTACCGCGAGCGCTCCATGGGTTGGCATGACAGCATCACCCAACTGGAACTGCGTGGCCGGTTCGATATCGGCAGTTGGCAGCATGAGTTGCTGATCGGCACCGAGTACGAGGACTACCGCAAGAAAGAGCGCGTCACCGCCATCGCCGGCAGCTATCCCATCGACATCTACAAGCCGATCTACGGCCTGGCCAAGCCCAATGGCCAGCGCTCGGGCAGTGACTTCCTTGCCCAGACCAAAAGCCAGGCGCTGAACCTGCAGGATCAGATCATCTTTACCGACCGCTTGCGCGGCATGCTCGGTGCGCGCCTGGAGCACGTTGAACAAAGCTCGGATAACTTCACCAACGGTAAAAAAAGCCAGAAAACCCACGACGTCATAACCCAGCGCGCCGGCTTGCTGTACCAACTGACGCCGCAAGTGGGGGTGTTCGCCAACGCCTCCACCTCATTCAAACCGCAAAGCGAGCTGGACGCGGCCGGGGATTTCCTCAAGCCCGAGGAGGGCGTCGGTTATGAAGTGGGGATCAAGAGCGAGCTGTTCGACGACCGCTTGAGCACCACCCTCGCCGCCTTCCATATCGACAAGGAAAACACCCTGGCCACGGACCCGGCCACCGACACCAAACGCGCCATCGGCAAGGCCCGCAGCCAGGGTTTCGACCTGCAATTGACCGGGCAACTGACTGACGCCGTGCGAGTGATTGGCGCCTTTGCCTATATCGACGCCGAAGTGACCAAGGGTGACAAAGATATCCCCACCGGCAGCCGCATTCTCGGCGTGGCCAAGCGCAGTGGCAGCCTGTTGGGCGTGTATGAATTCCAGGATGGCGCCCTGCGCGGTTCTGACCTTGGCGCCGCCTTTACCTATGTCGGCGACCGCTCCGGCGAAGCCGGCAAAAGCTTTGAATTGCCGGCCTACCACACCGTCGACCTGCTGGCCCATTACAAGGCCAGCGATAACGTAACCGTTGGCCTGAACCTCAACAATCTGTTCGACGAGAAGTACTTCGAGCGCTCCTACAGCAACTACTGGGTCACCCCCGGAGAGCCGCGCAACTTCACCGTCAGCCTGACCCTCAACCTGTAAAAGGACCTCACCATGCAAGCGCTCAAATCATTGGCCGTGCTCGGCCTGCTGTTCGCCACCCAGGTATCGGCCCATGGCTTGTGGACCGAGCAACGCCGTGGGCATATCGAAGTGGTCTACGGCCACGGTGCCGAGGACGAAGCCTTCAAGGCGAATAAGGTCAGCGGTGCCTGGGCCTATGACGCGAGTGGACGGATGATCCCGGTGACCGTGCAGCGCCTCAACGACCAGGCGCGCCTGCAGCCGCTCAAGTCCCCTGCCGTGCTGGCCGTGGCGTTTGATAATGGCTTGTGGTCGCAAACCCCGGACAAGAAATGGGTGAACCAGGGCCGCAGCCAGGTCCCCGGCGCCATCGAAACCACCCAGGCCCTGAAGTACAGCCTGGCGATCTATCAGGCCGGGGCGAAGCTGCCCAGCCTGGATCAGTTGAAAATGGTGATCGTACCCGAGGTCGACCCACTGACTGTCGGCCCAGGCAAGCTGCTGCCCGTGCGCGTGCTGATCGATGGCAAGCCTGCGGCCGGGATCAAATTGATTGGCGACTACCGCAGCGCGCCGAACACCTTGAGCACCGAGACCGACCAGGATGGCCGGGCCCAGGTACTGGTGCGCAACGAGGCGTTGAATGTGATTGCGGCGCAGGTGGAAGTACCGGTCAAAGGCGATAGCGAGATTCAGACCCGCGCGCTGTTCAGCTCACTGACCTTCCTTGGCCAACCGCACCACGAATAAACACTACTGAACCCTGTAGGAGCTGGCTTGCCTGCGATGCAGGCACCTCAGTGTGTCAGTCACACCTCGGTGATGCTATCGCAGGCAAGCCAGCTCCCACACAAGCCCGCTGCCACGTTAGAGGCTGACGGGGGCTCTTTCACACAAGGTATTGAGCGCCGCCGCCCACTGCGGATCATCATTGAGGCACGGTACCAATACCAACTCCTCGCCCCCGGCTTCGCGAAATTGCTCCAGCCCGCGATCACCAATCTCTTCCAGGGTCTCGATGCAATCGGCGACAAACGCCGGGCACATCACCAGCAATTTCTTCACACCCTGCCGGGCCAGCGCTTCCAGGCGGGCTTCGGTATAGGGTTCGATCCATTTCGCCCGGCCCAGGCGCGACTGGAACGCCACCGACCATTTATCGTCCGGCAGGCCCATGCGCGCAGCAAAGTCGCGGGCGACGCTGAAGCATTGCCCGCGATAACAGGTGGTGCGCACTTCAGGCGAGGAATTGGCGCAGCAGTCACCCGCGCCTTCGAGCGAATGCCCGGGGTTGAGTTTGTTCAGGTGCCGCTCCGGCAGGCCGTGGAAGCTGAACAGCAGGTGATCATAATCCTGCTGCAGATGTGGCTTGGCACTGGCCACCAGGGCGTCGAGGTATTCCGGCTGGTCGTAGAACGGTTGCAGGATCGAGAACTGCAGGTCGAGCTGCTTGTCCCGCACCACTCGCCGTGCTTCTTCAATCACGGTCGTCACGGTGCTGTCGGCGAACTGTGGGTACAACGGCGCCAGCGTGACCTTGTGGATGCCCTGCCCGGCCAGGCGGCTCAGCACGCTCTCGATCGAGGGCTCGCCATAACGCATCGCCAGCTCCACCGGCCCCTGGGTCCACTGGGCGGTCATCTGCTGTTGCAGGCGCCGGCTGAGCACGACCAGCGGCGAGCCCTCGTCCCACCAGATCGAGGCGTAGGCATGGGCCGACTGTTCGGGACGCTTGATCAGAATCAGCGACACCAGCAAGCGCCGGACCGGCCACGGCAGGTCAATCACATACGGGTCCATCAAAAACTGATTGAGGTAGCTACGCACATCGGCCACCGAAGTGGACGCCGGTGAACCCAGGTTGACCAGTAACAACGCGTGATCCGTCATGCAACATCCTATCTCTAGAGGCGGCTGGACAAGTCGTCCAGGGCCGCGTGCAACTCAGTGAACTGAAAAGTGAAACCGTCAGCCAACAACCGCTCGGGTAGCGCCTTCTGCCCGCCCAGCAACAGGCCGGACAACTCTCCCAACCCTACCCGCAAGACAAACGCCGGCATGGGCATGAACGCCGGGCGGTGCAGGACCTGGCCCAGGGTCTTGGCGAACTCGCGATTGCGTACCGGATGCGGCGCGCAGGCATTATAAGGACCGCTGGCATCAGGTTTGTGCAGAAGAAAATCAATCAGGGCGATTTGATCCTTGATATGCACCCACGGCATCCACTGCCGACCGCTGCCGATAGGCCCGCCCAGGGCCAGTTTGAACGCCAGCACCAGCCGCGACAAAAAGCCGCCCTCAGCCGCTAGCACCAGGCCAGTACGCACCAAAACCACCCGCAAGCCCAATGCCTCGGCGCGCTGGGCGGTTTCTTCCCAGGCGATGCACAACTGACTGGGGAAATCGTCCTGCACCGGGCCGCTGGCTTCGGTCAACTCACGCTCACCGCCATCGCCGTACCAGCCCACCGCCGAACCGCTAATCAAGAGCGCAGGTTTCACCGCCAGGCCCTCAAGCCAGGCCAGCAAGGTTTCCGTCAGACTGATCCGGCTGCTCCACAGCAACGCCTTGCGCTTGTGCGTCCAGAGACGATCGGCAATCGGCGCACCCGCCAGGTTGATAACCGCGTCCACCGGCTGCGTTATGTCCTGCAAACGGGCGACACCCTGCACCTGCTCACCACACAACCTGGCGACTTGCGCGGGGTTGCGGCTCCAGACCGTCAACCGATGCCCCTGGGCGCTCCAGTGCTGGCAGAGCTGGCGGCCGATCAGACCCGTACCGCCGGTCAGCAAAATATGCATGAGATCTTCCTCCTGTAGCGTTGGCCGGGCATCGCTGGTCTATTTTATATGCAGGGATCTTTTTAATTGGCCAGACCTAGGCTTAACCATAGGTCACGCCACACGTTAAGGCATGCCGAAACTTATACCAAAAAACAATATTGTACAGCTATTGGTGTCGGCGTAGTCTGTACCCAAAGGTAAAACGAGGCCTCCCATGACTGTTCCCATCGCGATCATCGGTACCGGCATCGCCGGACTTTCGGCCGCCCGAGCGTTAAACGATGCCGGGCACGTTGTACAACTCTTCGATAAAAGCCACGGCAGTGGCGGGCGCATGTCCAGCAAGCGCACCGAGGCCGGCGCACTGGACCTGGGCGCACAGTATTTCACCGCGCGCGACCGACGCTTCGTCAATGAAGTGCAACGCTGGCAAGCCAATGGTTGGGCTGCCGAGTGGGAGCCGCAGCTCTACAACTGCCAATCCGGACAACTGAGCCCCTCCCCTGACGAACAGACCCGCTGGGTCGGCACCCCGCGCATGAGCGCTATCACCCGCGCACTGCTCGATGACCTGCCAGTGGAGTTTGGCTGCCGTATCACCGAAGTGTTCCAGGGCCAGCAGCACTGGAACCTGCTGGACGCCGACGGCGACAATCATGGCCCCTTCAGCCATGTGATTATTGCCACACCGGCGCACCAGGCCACAGCCCTGCTGGCTGCGGCGCCCAAACTGGCGAGCACGGCGGCCGGGGTGAAAATGGACCCGACCTGGGCCGTCGCCCTGGCCTTCGAAACGCCATTGGATACCCCGATGGAAGGCTGTTTCGTACAAGACAGCCCCCTCGACTGGTTGGCCCGCAACCGTAGCAAACCAGGGCGTGACGCCACGCCGGACATCTGGATCCTGCACGCCACCAGTGCCTGGAGCAAACAGCACCTGGACTTGCCCAAGGAAGCCATCATCGAGTTGTTGCACGGCGCCTTTGCCGAACTGCTGCACTGCAGCATGCCGGCACCCTCCTTCAGCCTTGCCCACCGCTGGCTGTATGCCCGGCCTGCTGGCGGCCATGAATGGGGAGTATTGGCCGATGCCGACCTGGGCCTGTATGTCTGTGGCGACTGGTGCCTGTCGGGCCGGGTCGAAGGTGCCTGGCTCAGCGGCCAGGAAGCGGCGCGGCGCCTGCTTGAACACCTGCAATGAAGCGCATCAATCCGGCGAAGTTGCTGTTATCAAAATGGACAGCAACCCGCCCTCGGCACAAGGAAAAGCATTTCCTGGTCACCGAGCTGTTCCGCGATGAACAAGGCACGGTACTGGAGATTGAACTACAGGCCGTGCTGACCCGACGGGCAGAACGCCTGGCCTGGCACAACCTGCAAGATGCCGAGCACTGGAAAATGGGTTGGAAGTAACCTCGACCGAAAAACCTGTACAAAATATTTGACTTGTACACATCAAAACCTATGATGAGATTAGTTGTACAGGAAATAATCCCTGTACAGGAATTTTGCAGAGGTTTGCCATGCCCAGCCCCGCGCCCACCACCGGCAAACCCAGGATCGCCATCAGCGCCTGCCTGCTCGGCGAGAACGTGCGTTTCAATGGCGGGCACAAGCAATCGCCCCTGTGCAGCCAGGCACTCGCCGACTACTTCGACTTTGTGCCTCTGTGCCCCGAAGTCGCCATCGGCCTGGGCGTCCCCCGCGAGCCGATTCGCCTGGTGGGCGACCCGCAACAACCGCAAGCCGTGGGTACCGTCCACCGCGACTTGAACGTGACCGGCGCACTGGACGCCTATGGTCAGGACATGGCCGCCGAGCATACCGACCTGTGCGGCTACATTTTCATGCAGAAGTCACCGTCCTGTGGCCTGGAGCGGGTCAAGGTCTACCGCGACAACGGCACCCCGGTCGATGGTGGCGGGCGTGGGATCTATGCCCAGGCATTCTGCGCCCGCCACCCCAACCTGCCGGTGGAAGAAGATGGCCGCCTGCACGACCCGGTGTTGCGGGAAAATTTCCTGACCCGGGTGTTTGTCTACGCCACATGGCAGCAATTGCTTGTTGAAGGGCTGACCCGTCACCGTCTGCTGGCCTTCCACTCGCGCTACAAATACCTGTTGATGGCCCACAGCCCGGCCCACTACAAAAGCCTGGGCAACCTGTTGGGCAGCATGGGCAAGGGCTGCGACCTGCAAGCCCTTGCCGCTGACTATTTCAGCAAGCTAATGAGCGCACTGAAAAAGTGCGCCACCCGCGGCACCCACTCCAACGTGCTGCAACACATCAGCGGTTACCTCAAGCAGGTCATCAGCGCTGAAGACAAACAGGAAATGCAGACCCTGATCGGCCAATACCGTCACGGCATCGTGCCGCTGGTGGTACCGCTGACCCTGCTCAAGCATCACTTTCGCCAACACCCGGACCGCTACATCGCGCAGCAGGCGTACCTGCAACCGCATCCGGAAAACCTCAGCCTGCGCAATGCGATTTAACCCATGAACGTTTCTACGCAACACCCCGCCGAAGACTTGGCCCTGGCCCTGGAGCAAGGCTGGCTGCCGATCCGCGAAGTGGCCCGCCAGACTGGGGTCAACGCGGTGACCCTGCGTGCCTGGGAGCGTCGCTATGGCCTGATCGTGCCGCAGCGCACGCCCAAGGGCCATCGGCTGTTCAGCGCCGAGCATGTGCAGCGCATCCAGACCATCCTGACGTGGCTCAACCGCGGCGTGCCGGTCAGCCAGGTCAAGCAGTTGATCGACAACGCCCAGCCGGTGGACAACAGCGCCGAAAACGAATGGCAGGACCTGCGCCAGACTCTGGTACACGCGATCAGCCAACTGGCCGAGCGCCGGGTGGATGATGTGTTCAACCAGGCCATGGCCCTCTACCCACCGCGCACCCTGTGCGAACACCTGTTGTTGCCGCTGCTCAAGGAGTTGGAGCAGCGCTGGCAGGGCCAATTCGGCGCGCAAATGGAGCGGGTGTTTTTCCATTCCTGGCTGCGCAGCAAATTCGGCGCGCGGATGTATCACAACAATCGCCAGCTTAATGGCCGCCCTTTATTGCTGATCAATCATTCCGACCTGCCACTTGAGCCCCACCTGTGGTTGAGCGCCTGGCTGGCCAGCAGCGCCGATTGTCCGGTGGAGGTCTTCGACTGGCCGCTGCCCACCGGCGAACTGGCCCTGGCGGTCGAACACCTGCAACCGCGGGCCGTGTTGCTGTACTCAAGCAAGGCCATCAATCTGGCGGCCCTGCCGAAACTCTTGAGCGGCACCCGTTGCCCAATCCTCATCGCCGGACCAACGGTGTGCATCCATCAGGCCGAGTTGGCGGTATTAACCCAGGACATCCCAGAACTGTTGTTGGCCGAAGACCCGTTGTCGGCCCACCAGCTCTTGACCCAGCGCGGGCTTCTCTAAATGCATCTGATCTGGCTGCGCAGCGACCTGCGCCTGCATGACAACACCGCCCTCGCGGCCGCCTGCCAGCGCGGCCCGACGGCGGCGGTGTACCTGATCACTGCCGAGCAGTGGCTGGCCCATGACGATGCGCCGTGCAAGGTGGACTTCTGGCTGCGCAACCTCAAGACGCTGAGCCAAGCCCTGGGCCAACTGAATATTCCCCTGCTGATCCGCCATGCCGACACCTGGGATCAGGTACCACAGGTGCTGGTCGAGTTATGCCAGGCCTTGTCGGTCGAGACGGTTCACGTCAACGACGAATACGGAATCCACGAAAGCCGACGCGATGCCGCCGTGGCCCAGGCCCTGGAAACACAAGGCGTGAGCTTTCACCGCTACCTGGACCAACTGCTGTTCCAACCCGGCAGTGTGCTGACCAAGACCGGCACCTACTTCCAGGTGTTCAGCCAGTTTCGCAAGGTCTGCTACAACCGCCTGCACAGCACCCTGCCACGCCGGATACCGACACCCAAGGCCCAGGCCACACTGCCATTGGCCAGCGATGCCGTTCCCGAGCAGGTCAAGGGATTTGCCCCACCCAGCGACACCCTACGCGCACTCTGGCCGGCGGGAGAAGACGAGGCGCACCGACGCCTTGGGCAATTTGCCGACGCGCAGATCAGCTACTACAAGGACGAGCGCGACTTCCCGGCCAAGCCCGGCACCAGCCAGTTGTCTGCGTACCTCGCGGCTGGCGTGGTTTCGCCGCGCCAGTGTCTGCATGCCGCATTGCAAAGCAACCAGGGTGAATTCGAAAGTGGCGACACCGGTGCCGTCACCTGGATCAACGAGCTGCTGTGGCGTGAGTTCTACAAACACATCCTGGTGGGCTACCCACGGGTGTCGCGCCATCGTGCCTTTCGCCCGGAAACCGAAGCCGTGGCCTGGCGTCACGCGCCCGAGGACCTCGCCGCCTGGCAGGAGGCGCGTACCGGTCTGCCGATCATTGATGCTGCGATGCGCCAGTTGCTGGAAACCGGCTGGATGCATAACCGCCTGCGCATGGTGGTGGCGATGTTCCTGACCAAAAACCTGCTGATCGACTGGCGCGAAGGCGAGCGCTTCTTTATGCGTCACCTGATCGACGGCGACCTGGCAGCCAACAACGGCGGCTGGCAATGGAGTTCGTCCACCGGCACCGACTCGGCGCCATACTTCCGGATTTTCAGCCCGCTGAGTCAGTCCGAGAAGTTCGATGGCGAAGGGCGTTTCATCAAGCAGTGGCTGCCGCAACTGTCGGGTCTGAACAAGAAGGACGTGCACAACCCCGACGCCGCCGGCCTGTTTGGCGTGGCCGACTACCCACGGCCCATCGTCGATCTGAAGCGTTCCCGTGAGCGCGCGTTGGCCGCCTTTCGCGCCCTGCCCTCGCGCCAGGCGGGAGGCGTGTATGAGTGATTTCCTGCGTCAGTTTGCCAATTCCTTCGCTACTCTGGACAAACACAACCTGTACCTGCTTGACCGTTTGTACAGCCAGGACATCAACTTCACTGATCCACTGCACCAGATCCACGGCATCAGCGCGCTGAAAGCGTACTTCGCCGAGCTTTACATCAAGATCAGCCAACTGCATTTTGACTTCCACGGCTTCGACCACGTGACCGAAGGCGAGGGTTATTTGCGCTGGACCATGAGCTTTTGCCACCCGCGACTGGCGGGCGGCCAGCAGATTCAGGTCGAGGGCTGCTCCCACCTGTTATGGCACGACAAGGTTTACCGGCACCGCGACTATTTTGATGCCGGAGCGCTGCTTTACGAACACCTGCCGGTACTGGGCCCAATTGTTCGTTGGTTAAAAGGGAAAATGGCATGAGCCTGATATCGCCACGCCGTTACTGGCTGACGGGGGCAAGCAGTGGTATTGGCGCCGCACTGGCCGAAGAGTTGCTCGGCAGCGGCGCACAGGTGGCGCTGAGCGCGCGCTCCAAGGCACCGCTGGAGCAGCTTGCCCAACGTTATCCGGGGCAAGTGCTGGTGGTAGCCGGCGACTTGACCAACAGCCAGGTGGTACGCGAAATCGGCGAGCACATCACGCAAGCCTGGGGCGCCCTGGACACGGTGATTTTGAATGCCGGTACCTGCGAATACGTGGATGCCAGGCAATTCGATGCCTCGATTATCGAACACGTGGTGCGCACCAACCTGCTGGCCAGCAGTTATTGCATCGAGGCCGCCTTGCCGCTGCTGCGTGCCGGGCAAACCCCGCACCTGGTCGGCGTCGCCAGTGCCGTCACGTACCTGCCGATGCCCCGCGCAGAAGCCTACGGCACATCCAAGGCCGGCCTGCGCTACTTGTTCGAATCCCTGCGCATCGAACTGTCTCCCGAAGGCATAGATGTGACCGTGGTCAGCCCCGGTTTCGTCGATACGCCTTTGACCGAACGCAATGATTTCCCGATGCCCTTGAGCTGGCCGGCCGATAAGGCCGCGCGGCATATTTTCGACAAACTGCAAAAGCGCCCACTGGAGATCGCCTTCCCGGCGCTGTTTATCGCCACCCTGTGGCCGCTGTCGAAACTGCCGAACCGCGCGCAGTTGATCATCGGCAAGCGCATGCTGCGCAGCCCGCCGCCGCACAAGGACAACCTGTGAAGATCGCCATTGTCGGCAGCGGAATTTCCGGGCTGACCAGTGCCTATCTGCTCAGCCGCCGCCATGACATCACCGTGTTCGAAGCCGGCGGCCGGATTGGCGGCCACACCCACACGATCGACGTGACGGTCGAGGGCCAACGGTATGCGGTGGACACCGGCTTTATTGTGTTCAACGACTGGACCTACCCCAACTTCATCCGCCTGCTGGGGCAGATCGGCGTGCCGTTCAAGCCGACCGAGATGAGTTTTTCGGTGTGCGCTCCCGAGGAAAATGTCGAGTACAACGGCAACAACCTCAACAGCCTGTTCGCCCAGCGCAGCAATATCCTGTCCCCGGGTTTCTGGGGCATGTTGCGCGACATCCTGCGCTTCAATCGCCAGGCGCCCCTGGATTTGCAGGAACAACGCATCAGCGCGCAGATGACCCTGGGCGAATACTTACAGGCGGGCAACTATGGCCCGCGTTTCATCCGCCACTACATCGTGCCCATGGGCGCAGCGATCTGGTCGATGCCGCTGGCGGACGTGCTGGAGTTTCCGCTGCAGTTCTTCGTGCGCTTCTTCAAGAACCACGGTTTGCTATCGGTGAATAATCGGCCGCAATGGTGCGTGATTGAAGGAGGTTCCAGCCGCTATATCGAGCCGCTGACCCGCTCGTTTCGCCAGCAGATCCGCCTCAACTGCCCGGTGCACAAGGTCGAGCGTACGCTTGAGGGGGTCGTGATCCACAGTGCCGATGGCCGTGAACATTTCGACAAGGTGATCTTCGCCTGCCACAGCGACCAGGCCCTGGCCCTGCTGGAGGATCCGAGCCTGGCCGAGCAACAGATCCTTGGGGCGATGACCTACGCCGACAACGACGTGGCCCTGCACACCGACACCCGTTTGCTGCCCGACCGCCCGCTGGCCTGGGCCAGTTGGAACTATCGGCTGGACGCCAGCACGCACAAACCGGCAGCCGTCACCTACGCCATGAACATCCTGCAAGGCATCGACAGCGCCACCACCTTTTGCGTCAGCCTTAACCAGACCGCGATTATCAACCCGCTGAAAATCCTCGCCCGCTACACCTACGCCCATCCGCAATACAGCCTGGCGGCGGTAGCGGCACAAGCGCGCTGGGAAGAGTTGCATGGCGCCCGGCACACCTATTACTGCGGGGCCTACTGGGCCAGCGGCTTTCATGAGGACGGTGTGGTCAGCGCCCTGCGCGTGGCCCAGGCCTTTGGGGAAACCCTGTGAAGTGACCAACACCCCGTGGCGCGAGCGCTATCACTATGTGCTGCCAAGTTGCAGATCGTCAGCCGCGACACCGATATGAACCTGCTGCACATGGAAGACTTCGGCCTGTATTACGCGCGAACCCTGCGCTTGTGGGAGTTCTACCTGTGCTATTGCGAAGGTGGCTTTATGGAACGCACTATCGGCACCGCGCAATTGCTGCTGGGGCGTTTCAGTGCTTAAACCGTAGGAGCGAGCTTGCTCGCGAAAAACTTGAGAGCACCGCGTTTAACCAGAAAACCTGCGTTATCGTTGGCGCCCTTCGCGAGCAAGCTCGCTTCTACAGGGGTTGGCAAGCGACGCAACAGCAAAAAAACTGAAACCGGTCGGCTTTAGCTTGCAGCTGGACGCTTGAAGCTTGAAGCTGCGCCCCATGACCACCATCCCCCACACCCAAATCACCGAACCCGCCGTCACCTGTGCCACGTGCGCAGCCTGCTGCTGCCAGCTGGAAGTCATGCTGATCACCGACACCGGCGTGCCTGATCGCTTTATCGATACCGACGACTGGGGTGGCGAAGTCATGCTGCGCCTGGACGATGGCTGGTGCGCGGCGCTGGATCGCGACACGATGATGTGCACCATCTATGAAAAGCGACCGTTGATTTGCCGGGAGTTCGAGATGGGCGCGCCGGAGTGCATTGAAGAGCGCCAGGGGATTGCGACGGTCTACCGCTGATTCTGCAAACGGTGAAGATCAAATGTGGGAGCAAGCCCGCTCCCACATAGGTTGTGCATGTGCCTGGGGAATATCAGAGCGCCATTGTGTAGTTCAACGAGTAGCTCTCGATACCATCGTTATGGCTGCTGATGCCCGCATTGGAATAGTGCGTGGCACGGATCCCCACCTGATGCCCACCGGCAAAGCGCAGGCCAAAGCCCAGGCGATCTTCAAACTGGAAAGCCTGGCCAATGTTGCTGTCTTCGACACGGGTGCGTGAAAACAGCGCCACGCCAATCCCCGCTTCGATGTAGGGTTTGACAGACTCGCCGGCGAACTCGTACACAAACACCGGCGAAAAGGACAGGCTGCTGACACTGGCGCGTTTGTCACCATCCCAGAAGGTATAAGCGCCGCTCCAGTAGCCGGTCAGGCGACCGACATCGCTCTGCCACCAGCTCTTGTCCCAGTCCGATTGCAGGCCCAGACGATAGGTCATGGTCGAATCACTGGTATGCCCCACCCCAAATTCCAGGCCGGCAGCCTGGGCCGAAACCGAGTGTCCCACCACTACGGCTGCAATCGCAGCCACACAGAACAAGCGCTTCATAAGAAACATCCTTTACCAAACGAAGTTGTATGTTTTTTGATACGTATCAACAGCTATAGAAATCCTGGATTACGCAGAAGTTCAGCTAAAAAACCGACTATTTCACGATTTTTTACCGATCGAAGCTTCGCACAACGCCAGTGAATCTCCATAGTGTGGGTAGGATATTTCTGAGGTGTTGCGGATCACCGCTGGTCCAGAACTGTGCAATCCGAGGCGGGCCCTCGGCCAGCAGTTGGCGTTCGTCCAGCAGGCGCTGCAACTGACGCGCGACCGCCGCCCCAGTGTCGATCAGGATGATCGTCGGTGGCAGCAGCGTCGCCAGCAATGGCTTGAGGAAGGGATAGTGGGTGCAGCCCAGGATGATGGTGTCGCAGCCGGCCTCGACCAATGGTGCGACATACCCTTGCAGCATCTGGCGCAGCGCCGGGCTGTTCAGGTCGCCGGCTTCGATCAGCTCCACCAGCCCTGGGCAAGGTTGGGTAATCACCCGCACATCGGTAGCAAAGCGATCCAGCAACGCGGCGAACTTGGCGCTTTGCAGGGTGCCCGTGGTGGCGAGCACCCCGACCACACCGCTGCGGGTCGCGGCCGCCGCGGGCTTGACCGCCGGCTCCATGCCCACCAGCGGCCAATCCGGATAATCACTGCGCAGATCAGCGACCGCCGCCACGGTAGCCGTATTACAGGCAATCACAAAGGCCTTGGCGCCCTGCTCGCGAAAAAACTCTGCGACCACCCGCGAACGCTCACGAATGAATGCCGGGGTTTTCTCGCCGTAGGGGATATGCCCGCAATCCGCCACGTACAGCAGCGACTCATGGGGCAACAAACGATGAATTTCATCCAGCACCGACAAGCCGCCGACGCCGGAGTCGAACACACCAATCGGTGCATCCTTAACCATGCTGGCTACCGCAAACGCTGCAGCCTGGATCACGCTTGACCCGCAGCTCGCGAAAACGTGTGCCCAGGGCATCGATCAACAGCAGGCGCCCGACCAGCGGTGTGCCAAAGCCGGCCAGCAGCTTCAGGGCTTCCAGGGCTTGCAGGCTGCCAACCAGCCCTACCAGCGGGCCAACGACGCCGGCTTCGCTACAGGTCAGTTCGGTGTCGCTGCCATGCCCATATAAACAGTGGTAACACGGGCTTTCCGGGCGCCGCGGGTCGAACACCGAGAGCTGGCCTTCCAGGCGAATCGCCGCGCCGCTGACCAGTGGCTTGCCAGCCACCACGCACGCCGCATTCACTGCCTCACGGGTGGAAAAGTTATCGGAGCAATCGAGCACCAGGTCCACAGCGGCCACGGCGGCGGCTAACGAATCAGCGTCCAGCGCCGTGCGGTGGGCAATCAGTTGAATCTCCGGGTTGATCGCACTCAACCGCTTGATAGCTGAATCGACCTTGCTCAGGCCGACGCTGTCGGTGTCGTGGATGATCTGGCGTTGCAGATTGGTCAGGTCGACGGTATCAAAGTCTGCCAGATGCAACTCGCCGACACCGGCCGCCGCCAGGTACAGGGCCACCGGAGCACCGAGGCCACCAAGACCGACGATCAACGCACGGCTGTTTTTCAGGCGCAACTGGCCCTCGATGTCGACCTGTTGCAACAGAATCTGTCGGCTATAGCGCAACAGCTCCTGATCGGTCAGCACGGCCGGCGTCCCAGGCTGATGCGCTCATGGCCACCGAGGTCGATACGGCTGTGGACTTCGTCAAAACCTTGCGCCAGCAGCAGGTCGCGCACGGCGGGAGCCTGGTCGTAACCGTGTTCGAGCAACAACCAGCCGCCGGCCTCTAGGTGCGCGGGCGCCTGGGCGATGATCAAGCGCAGGTCGTCCAACCCATCCTGGCCTGCAACCAGCGCACTGGCCGGTTCGAAGCGCACATCGCCGGCCACCAGGTGTGGATCGTTGTCGGCTATATAAGGTGGGTTGCTGATGATCAGGTGGTAGGTGTGATCTTTCAGGGCACTGAACCAGTGACTGTTGAGCACCGTGACGTTGTCCAGGTGCAGGCGCTGGCGCTGGCGATTGCGTTCGGCCAGCGCCACGGCCTCCAGCACGCGATCAACAGCGGTCACGCTCCAGGCCGGGCGCTCACTGGCCAAGGCCAGGGCAATAGCGCCGCTACCGGTGCCCAGGTCGAGGACAGTCGCCGGGGTGGCGGGCAACAGTTCCAGGGCCGCTTCCACCAGCAACTCAGTGTCCGGGCGCGGGATCAGCGTGTGCGGCGCGACTTCCAGGTCAAGTTTCCAGAAGCCTTGCTGGCCGAGGATATAGGCCACCGGCTCGCCGCTGCGGCGCCGTTGCAGGTAGTCGGCAAACACCAGGGCGTCCTCGCTGCTGACGATTTTTTCTGGCCAGGTGTGCAAGTAGCTGCGGGACTTGCCCAGGGCAGCCGCCAGCAGCAACTCCACATCCAGGCGCGCGGTCGGCGAGTCGGGCAGGTCGGCGGCGCGCAACAAGCTGGCAATAATGGTCATTTATTCACCTATCGCCGCCAGTTGGTCGGCCTGGTATTCGGCCAGCAACGGCTCGATCACGGCGTCCACGCCACCGGCAAGGATTTCGTCCAGGGAGTACAGGGTCAAGTTGACCCGGTGGTCGGTGACCCGGCCCTGGGCATAGTTGTAGGTGCGGATACGTTCGGAGCGGTCGCCCGACCCCACCAGCAACTTGCGCTCGCTGGCAATCGCGTTGGCGGCGGCGCTGGTCTGCTGGTCGTTGAGCTTGGCCGACAGCCAGGACATGGCTCGCGCGCGGTTCTTGTGCTGGGAACGTTCTTCCTGGCACTCCACCACAATGCCGGACGGCAAGTGAGTGATGCGGATCGCCGAATCGGTCTTGTTGACGTGCTGGCCACCCGCGCCCGACGAACGATAAGTGTCGACGCGCAAGTCTGCCGGGTTGATTTCGATGGTTTCCTGCTCGTCCGGCTCGGGCAATACCGCCACGGTGCAGGCCGAGGTGTGGATGCGGCCCTGGGATTCGGTGGCTGGGACGCGCTGTACGCGGTGGGCGCCGGATTCGAATTTCAACTTGCCGTAGACGTTCTCGCCTTCGACCCGGGCAATGATTTCCTTATAGCCGCCGTGCTCGCCTTCGTTCTCGGAGAGGATTTCCACGCGCCAGCCGCGACGCTCGGCATACCGCGAGTACATGCGGAACAGGTCGCCGGAGAAGATCGCCGCCTCGTCGCCACCGGTACCGGCGCGGATTTCGAGGAACACGTTGCGCCCATCGTTAGGGTCTTTGGGCAGCAGCATGCGTTGCAGGTCGCCTTCCAGCTCGACGAGCTTTTCCTTGGCCTCACGGACTTCTTCCACGGCCATTTCACGCATGTCCGGGTCGCTGTCCTTGAGCAGTGCCTGGGCACCTTCGAGGTCGGCCTGCACTTTGAGCAGTTGCGAATAGGTGGTCACGATCGGTTCAACTTCGGCGTATTCCTTGGAATAGGCACGGAACTTGGTTTGATCGGAAATGACCTCGCCGTCGCCGAGCAAGGCGGTCAGTTCTTCGAAACGGTCCTGGAGCACGTCCAGTTTATTGAGCAGTGACGCTTTCATTGCGGTTTTTTATCCGAAGAGCTGTCTGGCGCGCCCTCACCGAGGGCAAAGAGTTCCTGGGCCATGGCCAGCGCATCGAGGCGGCCTTCGGCAGTCAGTTTTTTAAGCTGTACGCTGGGAGCATGCAACAGCTTGTTGGTCAGGCCACGGGCCAATTGCATCAAAACATCTTCAGCACTGGCGCCATTGGCCAGCAGCCGCTGGGCCTTGATCAATTCCTCGTCGCGCAAACGCTCGCCCTGTTGGCGATAGGCCTTGAGCACATCCACGGCGGCCAGTTCGCGCAGGCGCACCATGAATTCATCGGCACCGACCGCGACCATTTCCTCGGCAGCCTGGGCAGCGCCCTGGCGGCTCTTGAGGTTTTCGGCGACCACTTCGTGCAGATCGTCGACGCTATATAGATAAACGTCGTCCAATTCACCGACTTCGGGCTCGATGTCCCGGGGGACGGCGATATCCACCATGAAAATCGGTTTGTGCTTGCGCAGCTTCAAGGCACTTTCCACCGCGCCCTTGCCGAGGATCGGCAACTGGCTGGCAGTGGAGCTGATCACGATATCGCTGCGCACCAGTTCGGCCGGGATATCGGCCAGTAATACTGCATGGGCGCCGAATTCTTCGGCCAGGATGCTGGCGCGCTCCAGGGTTCGGTTGGCCACCACGATACGCTTGACGCCCAGGTCATGCAGGTGCCGGGCGACCAGGGTGATGGTCTCACCCGCGCCGATCAGCAGGGCCTGGCTGCGCTGCAGGTCGCTGAAGATCTGCTTGGCCAGGCTGACGGCGGCAAATGCCACGGAGACCGGGTTTTCACCAATCGCCGTATCGGTGCGTACCTGCTTGGCCGAATTGAAGGTGGCCTGGAACAAACGCCCCAGCAGCGGCCCCACGGTCCCGGCTTCGCGGGCCACGGCGTAGGCCGACTTCATCTGGCCGAGGATCTGCGGTTCACCCAACACCAGCGAATCAAGCCCCGACGCAACGCGCATCATGTGACGAACTGCCGCATCATCTTCGTGCACATAAGCACTGGAGCGCAGGTCATCCAGGCTCAAATGATGATAGTCAGCCAGCCAGCGCAGCACGACATCCGCACAAAGATGTTCCTGCTCTATATAGAGCTCACTGCGATTGCAGGTGGAAAGGATCGCAGCTTCGCGGCTGTCGGTGAGCCGGCACAGCTGCTGCAAGGCCTCAACCAACTGCTCCGGGGTAAACGCCACGCGCTCGCGGACGTCTACAGAAGCAGTCTTGTGGTTGATACCCAGAGCAAGGAAGGCCATTCAATATCGCTGATGATGTCGAGAAGCCGACAATTGTCCTACTTCGACTGACTCAGAACAACCACCGTCGTCTATTGTCCTAATGCCTTATGCCTATAAAGGCCCGTTGTAGGAGCGAGCTTGCTCGCGAAAATCGTCAACGATAACGCTGCCACCCCGGGCAAACGCGGCGCCTTTGCGTTTTTCGCGAGCAAGCTCGCTCCTACAGGGGGAGCATTTAAGGCAATCGGAGTGCCCCGGTTATGTTTGGCCGAGGGCTTGTGTCATGATGATCCGACCGCAGGTTAGTGTCGTCCTCTTCCTATATGAATAGATCTTCCGCGTTGCTCCTTGCCCTTGCCTTCCTCGGCGGCTGCCAGTCCATGGCCCCCGTATCGTCGCAGAGTCCTGCGCCGGTGGAAGACAGCACCCCCGCCCCTGAAAAACCCAAGGTTTATTCCTCGTTCAGTGAAGAAACGATCTTCAGCCTGCTGAGCGCGGAGCTCGCCGGCCAGCGCAATCGTTTCGACATTGCCCTGGATAACTACGTAACCCAGGCCATCAACACCCAGGATCCGGGGATTTCCGAGCGCGCATTTCGCATCGCCGAATACCTTGGCGCCGATCAAGCTGCGCTGGATACGGCGATGATCTGGGCGAAGAACGCGCCGGATGACCTCGAAGCCCAGCGCGCCGCAGCCATCCAGTTGGCACGCGCCGGGCGCTACGACGACTCCATGGTCTATATGGAGAAAGTCTTGCAGGGCAAGGGCGATACCCATTTCGACTTCCTCGCCCTGTCGGCCGCCGATACCGACCAGGACACCCGCGACGGCCTGATGAAGAGTTTCGACCGCCTGCTGCAAAAGCACCCGAGCAATAGCCAACTGGTGTTTGGCAAGGCATTGCTGCTGCAACAGGATGACGAACCACAGGCCGCCCTGAAACTATTGGAGCAAAACCCGCCGGAAGAAGGTGAGATCGCCCCGCTGCTGCTGCGTGCGCGACTGCTGCAAAGTCTCAACCGCGGCAAGGAAGCCTTGCCGCTGCTGCAAAAAAGCATCAAGAAGTATCCGGACGATAAGCGTCTGCGCCTGACCTACGCGCGCATGCTGGTGGAACAGGACCGCATGGAAGACGCCAAGGTGGAGTTTGCCAGCCTGGTCCAGCAATACCCGGATGACGACGAACTGCGCTACTCCCTGGCGCTGGTGTGCCTGGAAGCCAAGGCCTGGGAAGAGGCCAAGGGTTATCTGGAAGACCTGATCGCCCGCGAAAGCCATGTCGATTCGGCCCACCTGAACCTGGGACGCATCGCCGAAGAACGCAACGACCCGCAAGGCGCGCTGATCGAATACGCCCAGGTCGGCCCCGGCAACGACTATCTGCCAGCCCAACTGCGCCAGGCCGATATCCTGATGAACAACGGCCGCACCGACGAAGCCGAAAAACGACTGGCCGCTGCCCGCGATGCCGAGCCGGACTACGCCATCCAGCTGTATCTGATTCAGGCCGAAACCTTGTCGGCCAACAATCAGGGGGAGCGCGCCTGGAAAATCCTCGCCCAGGCCCTGCTGCAATACCCCGACGACCTGAACCTGCTGTACACCCGCGCCATGCAGGCCGAAAAACGCAATGACCTGGCCCAGATGGAAAAGGACCTGCGCCTGATCATCAAGCGCGACCCGGACAATGCCATGGCACTGAACGCCCTGGGCTACACCTTGTCAGACCGTACGACGCGTTATGCCGAGGCCAAGGCCCTGATCGAGCAGGCCCACCAGCTCAACCCGGAAGACCCGGCAGTACTCGACAGCCTGGGTTGGGTGAATTACCGCCTGGGCAACCTGGATGAAGCCGAACGCCTGTTGCGCCTGGCCCTGGAGCGGTTTCCCGACCAGGAAGTCGCCGCTCACCTGGGCGAAGTGCTATGGGCCCAGGGCAAACAACGCGAAGCCCGACAAATCTGGGGCAAGTTCCTCAAGGAACAACCCGACAGCCCTATCCTGCGCAGCACCATCAAGCGCCTGACCGGATCCGAGACTCTTTAATTCTATGTTTTTGCGCCACGCCATCGTTTTTAGTCTTATCGCCTTGCTCGCCGGTTGTGCGGGCTTCGGCGCCCGTGAGTCCGTCGAAGGCCAGGGCAACCCGGCGCAGTGGCGCCAACACAAGGATCAGCTCAGCAGCATTGATGGCTGGCAGATCGAAGGCAAGATCGGGGTGCGTGCACCGAAGGATTCGGGCAGCGGCACCTTGTTCTGGCTGCAACGCCAGGACTATTACGATATCCGCCTCTCTGGCCCCCTGGGCCGTGGCGCTGCACGCCTGACCGGGCGCCCGGGGCAAGTGAGCCTCGAAGTGGCCAACCAGGGCCGCTATGAAGCGCCATCACCGGAAGCCTTGCTCGAAGAGCAGGTCGGCTGGAAGCTGCCGGTCTCGCATCTGGTCTGGTGGGTTCGCGGCCTGCCCGCGCCTGACAGCAAGAGCCGCCTGAGCCTCAATGGCGACAGCCGCCTGGCCACTCTGGAACAGGATGGCTGGCAGGTCGAATACCTGAGCTACGTGGAACAAAGCGGCTACTGGCTACCCGAGCGCATCAAACTGCACGGCAGCAACCTTGACGTCACGCTGGTGATCAAGGACTGGCAACCACGCAAGCTGGGGCAGTGACATGAGCGAACGCCTGACCCTGCCCTCCCCGGCCAAACTCAATTTGATGCTGCATATCCTCGGTCGCCGTGAAGACGGCTATCACGAGTTGCAGACGCTGTTTCAATTCCTCGACTACGGCGATGAACTGACCTTCGCCGTGCGCGACGATGGCGTGATTCGCCTGCACACCGAATTCGAAGGTGTGCCTCACGACAGCAATCTGATCGTGAAGGCAGCCAAAAAACTTCAGGAACAATCCGCGTGCCCCCTCGGCATTGATATCTGGATCGATAAAATCCTGCCCATGGGCGGCGGCATCGGCGGCGGCAGCTCGAATGCCGCGACCACCCTGCTCGGTCTCAATCACTTGTGGCAACTGGGTTGGGATGAAGATCGCCTGGCCGCGCTGGGCCTGACGCTGGGCGCCGACGTCCCGGTTTTTGTGCGTGGACACGCCGCATTTGCTGAGGGTGTCGGGGAAAAACTCACCCCTGTAGACCCCGAAGAGCCGTGGTATGTCGTGCTTGTTCCGCAAGTATCTGTAAGTACAGCAGAAATTTTTTCAGATCCGTTGTTGACACGTAACTCTTCTCCCATTAAAGTGCGCCCCGTTCCCAAGGGAAACAGTCGAAATGACTGCTTACCGGTGGTAGCAAGGCGTTACCCAGATGTACGTAACGCATTGAATTTGTTAGGTAAATTTACCGAAGCAAAACTCACCGGAACTGGAAGTTGTGTGTTTGGGGGCTTCCCAAACAAAGCTGAAGCTGATAAAGTCTCGGCCCTTCTTACAGAGACCCTTACAGGGTTTGTAGCAAAGGGAAGCAACGTTTCGATGTTGCATCGCAAGCTGCAAAGTCTGCTCTAAAAGGAATCGAGTACTGGGTACTCGTTGCAACAGATACAGGGGCGTCGCCAAGCGGTAAGGCAGCAGGTTTTGATCCTGCCATGCGTTGGTTCGAATCCAGCCGCCCCTGCCATTTTCTATACTCATCCAGGTTACCCTCAGCCTCTAGGTACTGCGCGTGTCCAAGATGATGGTCTTTACGGGGAATGCTAACCCCGATCTGGCTCGGCGTGTTGTACGTCAGCTGCATATCCCTCTCGGTGACATCTCTGTCGGTAAGTTTTCCGACGGCGAAATTACAGCCGAGATCAATGAAAATGTCCGCGGTAAAGATGTTTTCATTATTCAGCCGACTTGCGCTCCGACCAACGATAACCTGATGGAACTCGTCGTGATGGCTGATGCCTTCCGCCGCTCCTCAGCGACTCGAATCACAGCTGTAATCCCTTACTTTGGTTATGCCCGTCAGGATCGCCGTCCGCGTTCCGCGCGTGTGGCTATCAGCGCGAAAGTCGTCGCTGACATGCTGACCGTGGTAGGTATCGACCGTGTTCTCACGGTTGACCTGCACGCTGACCAAATCCAGGGGTTCTTCGATATTCCGGTAGATAACATCTACGGCTCCCCCGTCCTGGTGGATGACATCGAAGACCAGCGCTTTGAAAACCTGATGATCGTGTCCCCGGACATTGGTGGCGTCGTGCGTGCACGGGCTGTTGCCAAGTCCCTGGGCGTGGACCTCGGGATCATCGACAAACGCCGTGAGAAAGCCAATCACTCTGAAGTGATGCATATCATCGGTGATGTCGAAGGGCGTACCTGTATTCTGGTCGATGACATGGTTGATACCGCCGGCACCTTGTGCCATGCGGCAAAAGCCTTGAAAGAGCACGGTGCAGCAAAAGTCTTCGCCTACTGCACACACCCTGTGCTGTCGGGCCGAGCGATCGAGAACATCGAGAACTCAATGCTGGACGAACTGGTGGTGACTAACACCATCCCGTTGTCCGCAGCTGCTCAAGCCTGTTCGCGTATCCGTCAACTGGATATCGCACCGGTTGTTGCCGAAGCGGTTCGCCGCATCAGCAATGAAGAATCGATCAGCGCGATGTTCCGCTAAGGGTCAAACCTTCGCGGCATCAACCTGACGAAAAGCGCCCCGCCCCAGCATATTGTTGGGGCGGGGCTTTTTTGCCCATATCGCCTTTAGCGCTGGTCGCAAACGCTGGGGCGAATGTGGTTATTTTGGAGATACAACATGAACGATTTTACTCTGAATGCTGAAGTGCGTTCCGACCTGGGGAAAGGTGCGAGCCGCCGCCTGCGTCGTCTCGCAAGCCTGGTTCCAGCTGTAGTTTACGGTGGCGAAAAAGCCCCTGAATCCATCAGCATGCTGGCTAAAGAAGTTGCCAAACTGCTCGAAAACGAAGCGGCCTACAGCCACGTTATCGAACTGAACGTTGGCGGCAAAAAGCAGAACGTTATCATCAAGGCCCTGCAGCGCCACCCGTCCAAGGGTCACGTACTGCACGCTGACTTTGTACGCGTAATCGCTGGTCAGAAACTGACCGCTATCGTTCCAGTCCACTTCGTTGGCGAAGCAGCTCCGATCAAGAAAGGCGGCGAGATCTCGCACGTGACTTCGGAAATCGAAGTTTCCTGCCTGCCGAAGGACCTGCCTGAGTTCATCGAAGTCGACCTGACCAACGCTGAAATCGGCGCGATCATCCACCTGTCCGACCTCAAGGCCCCTAAAGGCGTTGAGTTTGTTGCACTGGCTCACGGTGATGACAAAGCTGTTGCAAACGTACACGCTCCACGCGTTGCACCAGAAGCAGAAGACGCTGCAGAGTAATTCACTCTGTAATGTCGGAGCTTGAGGAAACATCGCGGACCGAAACGTAGCGAGAAAGCGGGCGATAACGCGAAGTTTATCTCTGGATAAGTGAGCTCCTGTCGTCCACTTTCGCCGCAACGAGGTTGCGGCGATGTTATCCACAACTCCAAAGGAAGGGCCCCTGTCGTGACTGCCATCAAACTGATCGTTGGCCTGGGAAATCCAGGCGCCGAATACGAACAGACCCGGCATAACGCGGGGGCCCTTTTTGTTGAGCGCATCGCCCACGCCCAAGGCATCAATCTTGTGGCCGATCGCAAATATTTTGGCCTGACCGGACGCTTCTCGCATCAGGGTCAGGATGTTCGTCTATTGATTCCCACCACCTACATGAACCGCAGCGGCCAGGCTGTCGCGGCGCTTGCGGGCTTCTTCCGGATCAAACCCGAAGAAATCCTGGTGGCCCATGACGAACTGGACCTGCCACCCGGCGTTGCCAAGCTCAAGCAAGGCGGCGGCCATGGCGGTCATAATGGCCTGCGCGACATCATCGCGCAGTTGGGCAATCAGAATACCTTTTACCGCCTGCGGCTCGGCATTGGCCACCCAGGCGTTGCCAGTATGGTTTCAAATTTCGTCCTGGGTCGTGCGCCACGCGCCGAACAGGAAAAACTCGATGCAAGCATCGATTTTGCCCTCGGCGTGCTGCCGGATATCTTCGCCGGTGAATGGAACCGCGCGATGAAAAACCTGCACAGCCAGAAGGCCTGACTTTTTTCCGAGGGGAAACACCATGGGATTCAATTGCGGCATCGTCGGCCTACCTAACGTCGGCAAGTCCACCCTGTTCAACGCCCTGACCAAGTCCGGTATTGCGGCGGAGAACTTCCCCTTCTGCACCATCGAGCCCAACACCGGTATCGTGCCGATGCCCGATCCGCGCCTGGACGCACTGGCGGCCATCGTCAATCCCAAGCGCATCCTGCCGACCACCATGGAATTCGTCGACATCGCAGGCCTGGTAGCCGGTGCGTCGAAAGGTGAAGGCCTGGGCAACAAGTTCCTCGCCAACATCCGTGAGACCGATGCCATCGCTCATGTAGTCCGCTGCTTTGAAGACGAGAACGTGATTCACGTCTCCAACAGCGTCGACCCAAAGCGCGACATCGAAATCATCGACCTGGAACTGATCTTCGCCGACCTCGACAGCTGCGAGAAGCAACTGCAAAAGGTCACGCGCAACGCCAAGGGCGGCGACAAGGACGCAGTGGTCCAGAAGGCCCTGCTGGAGCAGTTGATCGCGCACTTCACCCTGGGCAAGCCTGCACGCAGCCTGATGAAGAACATGAGCATCGACGAAAAGGCCGTGATCAAGGGCTTCCACCTGCTGACCACCAAGCCTGTGATGTACATCGCCAACGTGGCTGAAGACGGTTTCGAGAACAACCCGCTGCTCGACGTGGTCATGGCCATTGCCGAAGAAGAAGGCGCGATGGTTGTACCGGTGTGCAACAAGATCGAAGCGGAAATCGCCGAGCTCGATGACGGCGAAGAGAAGGACATGTTCCTTGAGGCCCTGGGCCTGGAAGAACCTGGCCTGAACCGTGTGATCCGTGCGGGTTACGAAATGCTGCACCTGCAGACCTACTTCACCGCGGGTGTCGAAGAAGTGCGCGCCTGGACCGTCAAGGTCGGCGCCACCGCGCCACAGGCTGCCGGCGTGATCCACACCGACTTCGAAAAAGGCTTTATCCGGGCCGAAGTGATCGCCTACAACGACTTTATCCAGTTCAAGGGTGAAGCTGGGGCCAAGGAAGCCGGTAAGTGGCGTTTGGAAGGCAAGGAATATATCGTCAAGGATGGCGATGTGATGCACTTCCGTTTCAACGTGTAAAGTTCCACTCGCGACGTCTGTCGCCCAAAAAGCCGATGCCCTGCATCGGCTTTTTTGTGGGTGCTCCAACGGTTAGAACACTCGATGAAATATTAAGAAACCGTTAAATTTTTAAAAAAACACAAGCAACAAACTATAAAACAAACACTACAAGCCTACATCCCGCATCATTAATAATATTCACAAAATTTTTAGGACTCATCCTACGCGGAAGTGCAAATACCACTCCTACAGAAACTTGAATATATTTTAAGTTTAAGCATCTCAAACATCTCAAGTAAAACAAGGGCCAGCCCCAGCATCCTTTCGCGATGACAACCTGGATAATTTCCGGTCTACTGGCCGATATCACTAGCTAATTCAAATAATAGCGAGCGACAACTCTATTGGAGTAATAGCAACATGTCGGCCTCCTATCAGAATGAAATTGAAACAGATACACCGTTCAACGAATGCCCAGACATAGAAACAACCATCATTAACACCGCCCCGCTCAACATCGACATTCTGTTACTCGGGGAAACAGGTACCGGCAAGGACACCTTGGCGCAACGTGTTCATTGCCTATCAAGGCGACGAGGCAATTTCGTCGCGGTCAACTGTGCCGCGATACCGGAGAGCCTTGCCGAGAGCCAACTGTTCGGCGTCAACAGCGGCGCCTACACCGGGGCCATGCAGTCACGTGCAGGTTCTGTCGAAGCTGCGCACCTGGGCACCTTGTATCTGGACGAAATAGACAGCATGCCGCTCCCTCTGCAAGCCAAGTTGCTGCGGGTACTGGAGTCCCGAGGGGTCGAACGCTTGGGCTCGACGCGGTTTATCCCCGTAGACATGCGAGTGATCGCGTCTGCCCAGCAATCCTTGCATGAGATGGTCGAGCAAGGCGCCTTCAGGCGCGATCTGTACTTTCGCCTGAACGTCGTCAATATCAACCTCCCGCCACTGCGCGAGCAACGAGAGCGCATCATCCCTCTGTTCTTGAAAATGATCCGCCAGGAGGCCGACTACTTCAAATGCCCTGTGCCCATCCCTGCCAGCGCCCTGCTTTCGCAGCTGCTGTGTCATCCCTGGCCGGGGAACGTGCGCGAACTGCGTTCGACAGCCAAGCGTTTCGTCCTGGGGCTCCCTCCTCTCTCTGTACCTGTAACAGAGCGCCAAGAGATGGAAATACCTCTCAAGGAACGACTACAGCAAATCGAGAAATCGCTGATTGAAGCGTCGCTGAACCGTCATGCCCACAACGTAGACGTCGTAGCCGTTGAGTTAGGTGTTGCCAAGCGCACGCTCTATTACCGGATGAAGCAATTGGCAATATCACTGACCTGAGTACATTCCACCCCCACCAGCAACGCTCTGAAATAATTACACTTTTTGAAACATACCCCTCAGGTGCATTTGGAACGCATACATTTCCTGAGCCACATAAATTGTGGAACAGCGAAATTGGATGTGACACACCCATATCTCAGTATCGCTTAAGTCCGGTGAGATTAACGTCAAGTACGGAGTAAAAAATATGAGTATTGGTTCAATTGGCTCTTCCGGTTCTAGCCCTTTCGGTAGCGGCGCTGGTGGCATGAGTGCAGAACAGGCGGACGCAGGCATTGAAGCGGCAGAAGCAAAAAAGAGGGCGGATGGTGTAAAAAACGCATGGAAAACTGCGGAAAACCAAAATACCACGGGTATAAAAACAGCCTCTGATGCACTCCGCTTGTAATCAAGTCTAGCCCCCCCTGACCTTCCCGGAATTCAGTAGCGGGAAGGTCACTTCACCGCCTCATCAATAACAAGAAGCACGTCCCCAACCCTAAGTATTTATGTAAAAGGCGCCATATGTTTATAGGAAGAGTACGTTCTGTCGAACATGATGATCTCAATGGCTCCTCTAGCGCACAGGAATCATCAATCTCTCGCACCGACGTCAACTATTTTGCCTCACTCATGGACCCGTCGGCATTTGCCAGTGCGGCGCCAAGTTACACTACGCCACAGAGCATGCTTTCCGACGCATCAGGCAAATTGGCTTCCGTGACCCAGCGCATGACCAAAAGCCTGCGCGCCTTGAGCGGCGACAATAAGTTTGACGAAGCGCGAAAATATCCGGACCAACTTTCCGATACGTTATTGCTGACGCACATTCTCGTTAAGAGTGTCGGTAAGACCGCACAATGCATCGATAAAATCAGCAACCTTCAGTAGATAACAATGACTCGCTTTCTGCGTATTATATTAACTCTAGCGTTGTCATTCATGCTGCATGCCTGTAGTGAGCGTGTCGAACTTCATCGTCAACTTTCCGAGCAGGAGGCCAATGAGGTCATCGCCGAGTTGGCAGACAAACACATACGCGCCAGCAAAGTTCCGGCCAAAGACGGTGTTGTGGTTGTGGTCAACGCATCCGATATCGGGCGTGCCGTACGCACCCTGGACGCCGTCGGACTGCCCAAGGCAGCCCGCGCTACCCTGGGCGACACCTTTCGCAAGGAAGGGGTCATCTCGACCCCGCTTGAGGAGCGAGCGCGCTACATCTATGCCTTGTCCCAGGAACTGGAAACAACGTTATCGAACATCGATGGGGTGATCGTCGCCCGAGTCCACGTCGTGCTGCCCGAGCGTGTGGCACCGGGCGAACCGGTACAACCCGCCTCCGCCTCCGTGTTCATCAAGCACGATCCTCGGCTTGACCCCGACAACATCCAGGCCCGTGTTCGCCGGATGGTCGCCAGCAGCATTCCAGGGATGACCAACGCCGTCGAAAACCCGCAAAAATTAACGGTGGTATTCGTCCCGGCGACAGCCTATCTGGAGCAGCAACGCCTGGCCTATTTCGGTCCGTTCCTGGTGCCGGGAGATGACATTGGTTTTTGGCGGGCCAGTGTCAGCTTCACAATGATCATTTTAGTGCTGCTCATTATCGCCGTAACGTTCTGGCGGATCAGAGGACAGCGAGCGCTGCCGCATGCCCAATCGGCCGGCCCATCCCCTGATGCGCCAATCCACCCGTACGATGAGTAACCTGGCATGGGTCCAGTGGTGGGCAACACCCTGGCTGTATTCGAGCGAAGACTGGCGAACGGTTGATGAACACGCTGCGCTGAGTATGCTTTATCACAGTCGACACTTACGGGTGGGCAAAATCTACGGCGTCGCCCCCTGCCTGCCTCCAACGCCTCAGCCCACACTGCTTCAACTGGCTCTCGCATCGCCAGACCAACTTGACCTGGTACTTGCATTGATCGACAGCACGTGTCGCCCGACCTATGCCAGTGCATTAAATGAAAACCTCCAGCAGTGGTGCAACAGACTCTCCAAGGCATTGCCCCCGGATATGCTGCTGCCCGATGACGACCCCTTGCAGTTGCTACGTACCTGGGTCAACCCTGCCACCTGGCAACGCATCAGATTGAGATTCCCTCGACGGCGCGTTCTGGACCTGGAGAAAAAAAGCCTTGCGCTCGGAGACTCGTATAGCCGCCTCGATACCCTATGGCACGCCGTAGTCTGGCGTATTGCGACGATCAACAGCGACGGTAAAGCGCCTTACGCCAAGGACCATGGAGACTGAAACGATGTTTTGCCGACATAAAATCGACTTGCCCAAAGGCACCGGTCCCTTTCCCGAAACCCTGATCCCCCGCGAAACACTGGCAGGTTACACACAGGCCAATCATGCTTTGGAGCACGCAAAGGCCCAGGCCAGACAATTGCTGAAGCTGGCAGAAAAGCAGCGTGAAAAACTTCTGGAAAACGCAGGCCTTGAAATCTGGCGACGTGCCGATGCCCAGTTCAAGCGCTGGGAAGTCGAACGCCAGGCGATGTACGACAACCTTGAGCGCTATGCCTCCTCAATCGCCAACCAGGCGATTCATCTCCTGCTGGAAGAGACTCCCCCGCCACAACGCATGGAAGCCCTGCTCAAACAACTGATGGCCAGCCAGATGCCAGTGGTCAAGGCGACATTGCTGTGCCATCCACTTGAGCAGGAGGCCGCCCGACAGTATCTCACCGTCCACAATAATACGCTCTGGGTACTACGCGCCGACGACACAATCAAACCCCAGACACTGCTATTACAGACCGAAGAGGGGGACTTCTGTATTGATTGGGCCGCTATGCATGGCACCTTTCTAGACCAAAGCAAAAAGCGGGTGGACGACTGATTTTTAAACACGCACATGCCCCCTCAAATAAACTGCTACACATGGAACCAATTCGAAATACAAACCACAGAGAGGAAACACAAAAGGAGCAAAGCCATGAGCTACTACGAAGGTTACAGAGAGCGGCTTCTAAGCGATGCGAAGCGCAGCAAACGCGATGTCTACGACTTGATGGAAGAAAACTCTGGATCTGAGGAGGATATGGCTTTGTTCTATGAACTCTTGATGACTAATCGTAAGTCCGAATATGTTTTCACTGAACATATCAGAGCAAGGCATATGCTACTGAAGTCTGGCCTGGACAGCGGACAATAAATTGAAGGCACTACTTAGCAACTGGTTGAATAACCGCACCGAAGAACTAACACTCATCGAAAACAATGACGAAATAATCTTGCGTCATTGTTCTAACACCTTGTTATTGCAGGTCCAACTGACTCCAGACCGACCTGATAAATCACACCTCAGAACCTGGATGCGCCTGGGTAACGCAAGTCTGAGTCACTTTCAGGGCGCACTCGCCCAGGCGCCTGCAACAGGTGCGCTCTGGTTGACTCAGTGTCTACAGGAAAACGCCGGCGAGAAGCATCTGCTGGACAGTCTCGAAGCCCTGCTCAACCAGCGCGATACCTGGCGCGCAATGATCACACGCCTTGCAAAACCGGCCCAACGGTTCCAACCCACGTCACTCCGCTCGCTGCCGCACTAATCAGAGAACGCCCAATGTATAACAAGAAACACAAGCGCACTCGCTTGCGCGCCGTCTCGCCTACTGCTCTCCAAAAAGGCGCCCATTGGCGCTACCTGCTGGTGCTGCCTTGGTTGCTTTTGCCCTTGCAAAGCCCGCTCGCCGCTATTCCCGCCGAATGGAAAAATACCGCCTATGCCTATGAAGCCGAACATAAGCAAGTGCGTGATGTGCTGGAGGATTTCGCCCAGACCTTTGGCACGCAATTGCAGATCGACGGCCTCCTGGAAGGCAACGTCAATGGCAAGATACGCGCCAATACCCCGCAGTCGTTACTCGACCGGCTGGGAGTAGAGCATCGCTTCCAGTGGTACATGTACAACAACACGCTGTACATCAGCACCCTGGATCAACAGGAGTCCGCACGCCTGGAGGTCTCATCCGAAACCGTTGCCGACTTGAAACAGGCATTGACGGACATTGGACTGCTCGATAGCCGTTTCGGCTGGGGGGAACTGCCCGATGATGGCGTGGTGCTGGTGTCAGGCCCCAAGCGCTATATCGACCAGATCAAGCAGTTCAGCAGCCAGCGTAAATCTCCCGATGAGAAACAAAGTGTGCTGACGTTCCCGCTGAAGTTCGCCAACGCAGTGGACCGCCCGATTGATTACCGTGGCGAAAAGCTGGTCATTGCAGGGGTTGCCAGCATGCTGCGAGGGTTATTGGAACCTCGGGACAACTCAGGGCTGTCGTCGATGAGCCCGCGCCCTGCCTCATCATCGCAGCCCTCGCCTGTCACCCCGATCCTGCCCCGCCTGGGCAATCCGATGCTGGACCAGATGCTCGGCTCACAGGCGCCCCTCGGGCCGATGAATCCAAGCATGTCGCTCACCGCCAGGGCACCCGTTGCAAGAGGCAAGATCCGTGTCGAAGCGGATGTGCGCAATAACGCCGTGCTGATCTACGACCTGCCAGAGCGCCAGGCAATGTACCGCGAGCTGATCGCCCAGCTCGATGTGGCACGCAAGCTGGTGGAGATCGACGCCATCATCCTCGATATCGAGCGCACGCAATTGCGCGAGTTCGGTGTTAACTGGGGCTTTCAGAACAGCCGCTTTCGTGGCGGTGTAAATATGGCACCGGGCACCTCCGCGCAAATATCGATTGAAAACCGCGACCGTTTCTATGCCGATATCCGGGCCCTGGAGGCCAAGGGCCTGGCGACCATGGTGTCCAACCCTTCGGTGCTGACCCTGGAAAACCAACCCGCCGTCATTGACTTCAACCGTACTCAGTACCTGACCGCCGGTGTCGAAAACGCGACCATCCTGCCCATTACCGTCGGCACCAGTTTCCAGGTGGTGCCGCGGGTCATCACCACGCGTGGCCATCACCAAGTCCATTTGGCGGTGGATATTGAAGATGGCAACTTCGACGAAACCAACCCCGAACGCATCGGCCCCGATGTACGCCGAGGCAAAGTCAGTACCCAAGCGGTGATGGCGGAAAAACGCTCGCTGGTGGTCGGCGGGTTCCATGTCACTGAAAGCGCCGATAGACGCAACAAGGTGCCGGTACTGGGCGACATCCCGTTACTGGGCAAGACGCTGTTCTCTTCCACGGAGCGCAAGAACAACCGTCGCGAACGCCTGTTTATCCTGACCCCGCGGGTGATCGGCGACCAGGCCGACCCGTCACGCTATTTACCCCAGGACGACCAGGTGGAACTCCAGGCAGCCCTCAAACCCCTGGCCAGGCGCTATGCCGGGCACCAACCAGTGATCAAGCGCAGCGATATCACCAGCGCTCTCGCCCACCTCGTGACCGGACAAGTACCTGACACCTTCAAGGCCGCGCCCATGCCCCTGGGCCTGAACACCTTGTGCAACCCACGCAACCTGCTGGCGCTCAATAGCGAACGCAGCCAATGGTATGCAGGCCCACAGTTCAACGTGGCAGTGGTCGTGATGCGTAACCAGTTCAATCGCAACGTACGTATCGATGAGAACGAATGCAGCAACTCCCAGACCCTGGCCGTCAGCGTCTGGCCACGGGCCTGGCTCAAGCCAGGTGAAGAGGCGGAGGTGTTCATCGCCATGCGCCCGGTGGTCAAGGATGAACATATCGGTGTGTCCCGCCCCTCCCTGCTCACCCCAACACGGAAGACCGCGCCATGAAACAGCGACTCTCCTGCATCACACTCCTTGGCCTGGCGCTGCTTATGGCTGGGTGTACACCGACGTGCAAGGGTGACTCCTGCTCACGCCCGCAATCGAGTACTGGCAAGCTGGTGGTCTGGTGGCCACCGCAAATGCGTGTCGAACCCGGCCCATCGGGCGAAAGGGCGGACTATCAGACGATCTCGCTGGAGCAATGACGGCCATGGGATTACCCGACGATGATTCGCGTCGCCAGGTATTTCTGGACAACCTGGTGAGCGGCAACGTCGCTTACCAGCCTCTGTGCCCAGGGATTGGCCTGTGCCGCTTGAATGCAGGCCAGAAGCTTGGCCTGGCCTTGCAGATTGCGCCAGAGGCATTGCAAGCCGGCCAGTTGGAACGAGTGCTGGAACGGCGCTTTGCCCACGCAAGGGGGTTCGATGGGTGTTTTGTCTATCTGGATGCCAAGGGTAGCCTGGTGATCTGGCATGCATTGACGCCAAACGTCCATGCGCTCGATGACATCATCAGTCGCATGCTCTCGCTGGCCATGCTCGATGCACTGGATGTACATCGCGTGTCCTAGCGGCGCGCAAGCTCCGGTAACTCCAGGGTCTGGCGCTTGGCCTCATCATCCAGTTCACGCAGGGTGCGATAAATCAGCGCCACCGCCTGCAAGCTCTCCCGCGGAATCGGCGCACCCAACTTTCGCTCATACAACATGCGCGCCAACCACACACACTGGATCACCGGTACGTCGGCGGCCTTGGCCCGGCCAATCAATTTGCGGGCCTGGGTGTCCGTGCCTTTGTCCACCAGCATCGGCAAAGGCGTTTTGCCAGGCCTGTAGTACAGCGCCACGGCAAAGTGCGTCGGGTTGACCACCAGCATGTCGGACTCTTCCAGCTTGGGCAGTTTGACCTTCGGCTCTTCCTGGGCGAGTTGGTAGGCCAGGGAGCGGCGCTGGCCCTTGACGTGAGGGTCGCCCTCCATGTCCTTGTACTCCTTGACCACCTCCACCTGGGTCATGCGCATGCGCTTGGCAAAGAAATACTTCTGCATGGACAAATCGATCAGCGCGAGCACCAGCAGCAACCCCAGGCAGGCATGCAGCAAGTGGCGGAACAAGGCGATCAGCGCCACGATATAGCTCTGCAGATCGCTGGTGGCCAGGTTGATCAGCACCTGCAATGAAGGGGTGATGACCACATACAGGATCAGCGAGAGCAGCAATGCCTTGCCCAGCCCCATCAGCAGGTTGATCACAGACTGGGCGGAAAACATCTGCTTGAGTTGGTTGAGCGGGTTGAGGCGGTTGAAATCCGGCTTCAGGCTTTCCGGGGCGAACAGCAAGCCGAACTGCATCCAACTGCTCATCAGCTTTACCACGATCGCCACCCCACACATCAGCAGGCCGAACGAGAAAAACACGATCAGGCCGTCCATCAACACTTCTTCCAGGGCGCGGATAAACGGCTGGCCCATGCGCGAAAAAGGCAGCGCCATCAATTGTTGGAAGCGTTGCATACTGGTTTCGGCGGTGAACAAGGCGATCTCGCTGATCGCAGTGAGCACCAGCAGTTTGGCCACGTCCTGGCTTTGCGCAACCTGGCCTTTCTTGCGTTGGTCCTTGAGTTTCTTGGGGGTCGCCGCGTGTTTTTTCTCGCCCGAATCACTCATTGCCCCGGGCCCCGAAACATCAGGCCAAGGAAATGTTTAAGGTCCATCAGCAAACCCATGCGCCCAGCGATCAAATCCTCCAACAGCGGGAAATACAGCAGCAGAAAAGCCAACCCAGCCAGGCTCTTGGCCGGCATTGCCAGGGTAGAAACCTGCAACTGCGGGCTGTAGAGCCCGAGCAAGGCAAAGCCGAATTCCAGCAGCAACAACACCGCAATAAACGGTGCCGCGTAGAGCATCATGTGCACGAAGGTATCACCAAGCAGGCCCAGGAACACACTGAAGCCGTTGACCGCTGGCAGTGGCACCCAAGCGGTGGGTGGCCAGATCAGATAGCTGTCCCAGATAACCTGCGTCAACGCGCCCAGCCCGAAGGTTGTTATCAATAGAAAAATCGCCAACTGCTTGAACAAATGCCCGACCGGTGTCGCATCCGGCCCCAGCGAGGGGTTGAGTTGCCCGCCCGCCAAGGCTCCACGCTGATTATCGAGCAACGCGCCTACCGACTCGACCATCCAGAACGGCATGAACAGCAAAACCCCCAACAAGAACCCCAGGGCCATCTCCTTGAAAACCAGCCCGCCGAGCATCAGCGCAGAGTAATCCTTGCCCATCAATGCAGCATGAATGCCGGGCGTGGGGAACAAGGCCACGACCATCACGACCGTGTGCCGGGTCATCCCGCGCACATGCTGGAAACAAAACGCCGGCACCAGGAACATGCACGGATAGATACGCGCCATGCTGATCAACAAGCTGGGCAAAAACTCAAGGTAAAGGAGCACGCGTCGTTCCTCAGTTCAGTGCCGAGCGGGCAATCATGTCGAATGTCATATTGATCAGCTGGATCAACTCCACACCAATCCAGCGCCCAGTCAGGATCAGGGTGATACCAACGGCCACCAGCTTGATCCCGAAGGGCAACGTCTGGTCCTGTATCTGCATCAGGGCCTGCACCAGGGATGTCATCACCCCAACGATCACCGCGACGATCAACGGTGGCGCCGAGAGCACCACCACCAGCAGCATGCCTTGCTTGAACAGTACGATCGGTTCCATAAGCCACTCACAGATAAGAAAGGAACAGACTGTCGAGCAGCCGCGACCACCCGGAAACCAATACAAACAGCAGCAACTTGAGCGGCAGGGAAATGGTCATCGGCGAGACCATCTGCATGCCCAGGGCCAGCAGCAGGTTGGAGACAATCAGGTCGATGACGATGAACGGGATATAGATCAGGAAGCCGATCTCGAACCCGGCCTGCAATTGCGAAATCACATAAGCCGGAATCAGCAGCATGAGATCGTCGCGGTGGGCGTTCTGCGCCATCTCCGGCGGCCACATGCGCGCCGTGTTTTCCACGAGATGGGTGAGGATGTCCGGGTCGGTGTTGCGAGTCATGAACAGGCGCAGCGGCTGTATGGCTACAAGCCCCGTCTCCTGGAGGCGTTGCACGCTACTCAGGTCCACCGGTGCTTGCTCGATATTCTGGGCGATGGCATACCCCACCGGCGCCATGATAAACAGGGTCGCCGCGAGCGCGATGCCGTTCAGCGCCATACTGGGTGGCACTTGCTGCACGCCAATGGCGTTACGGGTGATCATCAGCACAATGATGATTTTCAAAAAGGCCGTACACACGATCAACAACATCGGCATCAATGCCAATGCGGCGATGAAAAGCGCCAGAATAAGAGGTTCAACCCCCTGGAATGTCATCGTGCGAAAATCACACGGGACAACTGTAAGCCCAGGCGTCCATCCATCTCGACCAACTGGCCCTGGCCAATCGGCCGATCACCATAGTAGAGCCCTGCCATGCCGGGGGCGTAGCCCGAGATGCTCAACACCGCGCCGGGGGCAAGATTGCGCAGTTCCCCGAGGGTCAGGTTCAGCGTTCCACAGCGCACATTCAAGGCCATGCTCAACTCATCGAAAGGCTCATGGCCAAAAACATCTACTACAGGCTCATCAAGGTCATGCTCTTCATACCCCGAGTAGTGTTGCGCTGAAAGATCCTCGTCCACAGACGTTTCCTCGATAGATATAAGTGTCAGGAGCACCGGCCCCGATTCATCGTCAATGCGCCCATGCAGGCGATGCTTTCCTATCCGCAACCGACCGCTGCCCTGCACGTCAAAAAAGGCCTGCTCCAGCATCACTACGTCACCGGCGCGCAGGCTGCGAACCTGGCTCAGGGCTAGCTGCAAGCGTCCCAACGTCACGGCAACCGTCAGTTGAAACGAGGACGGCAATGGCAAGGCTGTCGGTTGCCAGCGCCCCGCATCACACAGTCCCAACAAACTCTCGGGCGCCAGTAACAGGTACCCCACCACCCTAGAGGCTCCCAACGTCACCGTGAGCCGACAACCGAAATTCAGCTTTCCAGGGGATGCCCTTAGCCGCAGGTAGCCAAACAGTGCTCGAACCTGAGGGCTCAAATGATGTTGAAACAGCTCCCAGAACCAAGAGTCCGGATCATTACCTGTATCTGCCAGCGTCACCGGGCACTCCCCCAGCAGGCTGAACATGGGCCCTGGCTCGCTGAAGGCCAACAGCCCACAGGCGCTTTCGAAGTACAGAGGGGCGGCGCTCCTGGGCGCACGCCCAGGCTCAAGCAGCAGCTCACCGTGCTGGTCTGCCACCTGAAACGGCATGCGCAAGCCTCGCCCCAGACGCAGGCGTGCCGCAACCGTGGCACTTTTGACCAAAGGTATAGCGAGAGCAGGCATGATCATGCCGCGCCCACATGGACCAGATGCAGCTCGACAGGCTGGCCCAGAGCCTCGGCCAAACGGTCCTGGCAGCCTTGCCGCACGCCCCCCAACCAACGCGCGGCAAGCTCTTGCTCCGCCGCCAGCTCGATGTGCCACATACCCTGCTCACGTCGCACACTGGCGTTGATCCGCCCCAGGCGCGGCAGGTAAAGCATCGCCTGCAGAGGCCATTGCGCACTCCCGTGGATCCTGGGTACCAATTGCGCCGTCATCGCCTCGATCATCAAGGTATCGGCTGCCCCCCCGGCTCCCGACGCAGAAGTGCCGTAGCCTGCACCCTCGGCATCACTGTCCAGCAGTTGGGCAAATAACCGCCCCTGCTCCCAGGGCACGACACCCGACAGTGCAGGTTCCTGTTCCGCTCGCGGCTCACGCGGACGCGGGCGTTCGGGCTTGCTTGCTTGGACTTGCGTCATATGTCTTCCTGTGTCTCTTCCTGCGCCAATAAAACGGACAACTCCTGTAGTTTCTCGACCTCCCGCAGGCATTGGCTCACTTGTTTCTGCGCACTGGCGATATGCACCACCTGTTTCTCCCGCTGGCCATGCAGTTCATGCAACTGCCCTTCTTCGCGCCGGGTCCCGGCGGACAAGCTGCGCTCCTGGGTCCCCCAGGCCTTGAGCTGGGACAACGAGAGCACCTGCCCCTGGTGCTTCTCCAACAGCTCTGCGGTTTTCTGGATTTCCTGCAGGCGGGTTTGCTCAAGCTCTTCCTGAGCCTGCTGGATTTTTGCCAACAAGGCTTGCTGGTGCCGCTTGGCCTCACGCAACGTACGCTCGGCACGGTCCGCCCGATGCCGACGCAGGCGCCGCAAGGTGTCGATTTCAGAAAGGGACATGGGTGGTCAGGCTCATCAGTTGGTCGAGGGTCATGGACATCGGCGCGGGCTCGCGCAAGTCCTGGCGCAGAAACCCATCCACCGCCTGGCGACTGTCCACCGCCAGGTCAGTCAGGGCATCGCTGCCGGGCTGGTATTCCCCCAGCTTGAGCATCAATTCAATCTGCTGGTACGCCGATAACAAGCGGCGCAGTGCTGTGCCGGCCTGGATATGCACAGGCTCGGCGACGTTGCTCAGAATCCGTGAAAGGCTGGCCAGTACATCCACCGCCGGGTAGTGGCCGCGCTCAGCCAACTTGCGCGACAAAACGATATGGCCATCGAGCAACGAGCGCACTTCATCGGCCACGGGATCACTCATGGAGTCCTGCTCGATAAGCACGGTATAGATCGCCGTGATCACCCCCTCGCGGGTCAACCCGGCACGCTCCACCAGGCGCGGCAGCAAGCTGTACACCGAAGGCGGCAGACCGCCGCGCCCCAGCGGTTCGCCGGCCGCCAGGCCGATCTCACGCTGGGCCCGGGCAAAACGGGTCAGGGAGTCGATCAACAGCAGGACCCGCTTGCCCTTGCGCCGGTAACCTTCAGCCAAGGCTGTCGCGGTGAAGGCTGCACGGGCGCGCTCCATGCTTGAGCGGTCGGAAGTCGCACACACCAGCACCGCCTTGGCCCGCAGTTGCTCATCCAATTCGTGATCGAGAAACTCGCGCAACTCGCGGCCTCGCTCACCAATCAGGCCGAACACAATCACATCACAGTCAACGTTACGGGCGATCTCCGCGAGCAAGGTGGTCTTGCCACAACCGGCGCCCGCAAACAGGCCAACACGCTGGCCTTCGCCCAGGGTCAGCAGACCATCGATCGAACGTACCCCGGTGGCCAGTGCCCGATGGATCCGGGGCCGCTCGGTGGGCAAGGGCGCCTCGCACAACACCAGGCTGGTATCCTCGGCGTGCGCCTCGACAAAGGCGCTGGCCCCCTCTCCCGTTATAGGGCGACCAAAGCCGTCCAGTACCTGGCCCAACAGGTCATCACTGACACGCACCCGGTGTGATACGCCCAACTGCTCGACACTGGCACCCACCCGCACGCCTTCAAGATTGCCCAAGGCACTGAGCACCGCGTCCTGCTGATCGAAACCGATGATCTCGGCCAGCATGTAATCGCCGGTGGACTTTTCAACCTGGCACAAATCGCCGATACGCGCGTGAGGCAAACGGCATTGCAGCAACATGCCGTTGACGCGCTGGATACGTCCACGCACCGAGACCGGCGCAAAACTGGCCAGCGCCTGTGATCGGGCCTGCTGCCAGGCCTCCAGGCGTGCCTGCAGGTCGGCACTCACCAGCGCACCTCATAGCGCTGTACACCGTCGAACACCACTTTGCTGTTATCAATCAGGACCAGTCGCAAGCCATCCACTTCATCCCCGACAAACAGCCGGCTGCCTTCATCCAGGACGACATGGCCATTGGGCCCACCGACGATCTGCAGAATCTTGAAAGGGAATACAGCGCTACGTTCCTTGACCCGGCTGATCACCGGCACGGGAGTATCGAACTGCTCGCCAAAACGACTGAGCATGCGCGACACCAGTCCCACCTCCTCTTGGGCAACATCCCCGTCGAGCGTCACCTGGCCATTGATCACCTGCAGGCGAATCCGATTCCCCAACTCACGCTCGTTGAGCATTTTCAGCAACTGTTGGCGGACTTCGTAGGGTGAGTCCAGCTCGTTTTTCTGACTTGGCACCGGCATCAACGACGCCTGGGCCTCGTGCTCTCCCGTCGTGGCCAGGCCCACCGCCATGATGATGACCGCGATGACCACCACCAGGCTGATCAACCGTTTCTGTTGCGTCCCGGATATCGAGGACAACATCAGCGTCGGTACCGCTTCATTGACCGGCCTGACCGGTGGAGCAATGGGCGCGACAACCGGGGCTTGCGGCCAAGGCTGGTCGGCCAGGGTGACGCACAGTCGAATACTGCCAATCGAAAAAGGCACGTCCAGTGCCAGGTCGGCAATCTGTGCCAGGAGCTGACCGTCATTGGCCCGCACCAACCCCTCTTGAGCCTGCACCGACCAGCGCTGCTCGATACACCGCAACACCACGTGGCGCTCGGCAATCCCCTCGTCATACAGCGAAAGGTCGGCATCCGGATGCGCACCAATACTCCATTGCCCGCCAAACAACGGCAACGCCGCCCCCTGGCGCGAACCATCCAGCACTCGTAGCTCAAACATCGCCTGGCCTCATTACCGCTACAACGAAAACGCCCCGCTCAGGACTCTGTGCCAGCCCCCATAACCGCCTCATGCCACCTCCTCACGCAACAGATTGTCCTGGGCAAGATCAAAGCGCCCCATCACCTTGACCTTGGACGAAGCACTCAACTCGGCGAACGACAGGACCGGCACATGGTTGAACTCCTCCAACAGCAAAGTGCGCAGGGGGCTACGCAAATCCTGCGCCACCAGCAACACGCTTTTGCTCTTGGGGCGCACGGCAAAGGCTTGCTTGAGCAGGCTGATCAGCGCTGCACTGCTTTCGTTATCCAGGGAAAAAAACACCCCCGTCTGGGTCTGGCGCAGGGCATCGCGCAACACGTTTTCGGTATGCGGAGACAACAGCCAGGCATGCAGACCGTCGGCTTCGCTGTACTGGTAAAGGATCTGCGACTTGAGGGCAATGCGCGCATAGTCGGCCAGGGCATCCGGTTCACGCTCATGCTGGCCGTGCTCGATCAGAGCCTCGACAATCAGCCGCACGGCCCGTAGTGGTACGCCTTCACCAGCCAGGCGCTGCAACACCGACGAAAACCGCGAAAGCGGCATGATTCGCTGCAGTTCCTGCACCAACTCCGGCTGGTTGAATTCCAGCCAACTGAGAATCGCCTTGCTCTCCTGGATCCCGAGGAACTGCGGGCCGCTGAGCAACATCGCCCGCGTCATCCGCTCCAAAAGCAAGCTGTACGCCGTCGAGCGCGCCAGGTGTTCATCGGCAAGCACGGGGTCTTCGGGCATAAACCACACCCAGTCCTGTTCGTCGCGCTCAGCCAGGCCCCTGCTCCCGCCTTCAGGCTCGTCCGGCAGTGCCGCAAGCTCCACGCCCACCCAATGGCCGAGCGTGGCCTTCAACATGGGTACTTCATGCACACAGAAGCGAAACTCATCGTCGGCCAACGCAGGCGCGAACTCGACTTCAAACGGCGGTAGCGTCAAGCCAATCTGGGTGACCAGGCTATTGCGGCTCTGGCGTACCCCGTGGATGACTTCCGACACCAGCGGGCTATCCTGCAGGGCTACTGGGAACTGCATCAGGTACGGCCGCGACGGGTCAAAACCACGCAGGTCCTCCACCCCGTTCTGCTCTGGCGGGACGCTATCGGCGACAGGCTCCTGCGTTTTTTCCTCACGCTGACGCTGGCGCATCAGGTAGTAACCCAGGCTGCCGGTCATCAGCGAAATAAGGATAAACACCACCGTGGGCATCCCCGGCAGCGCCGCGAAAGCGAGCATGCCCACCGACGCAATCATCCAGCTCTTGGGTTCGCTGGTCATCTGCCGGGCAATCTCGGCGCCCATATTGTTGCTGCCTTTATTGCGGCCGGACGGGGCCACGCGGGTGATGATCATGCCGGCCGTCAGCGAGATCAGCAGGGCCGGAATCTGCGCGATCAGGCCATCACCGATGGTCAGCACCGAGTACAACGCCATCGAGTCGCCTGCACTCATGCCATGCTGGAACATGCCGGTGGCAAAACCACCGAGCAAGTTGATCACCACAATGATCAGCCCTGCGATGGCGTCACCCTTGACGAACTTCATCGCCCCGTCCATTGCCCCGAACAACTGGCTTTCGCGCGACAGTTGCTCACGCTTGTCCCGGGCCTGGTTACCATCGATCAGGCCGGCGCGCAGGTCGCTGTCGATGGACATTTGCTTGCCGGGCATCGCGTCCAGGCTAAAGCGCGCCGCCACTTCCGCGACCCGCTCCGAACCCTTGGTGATCACCAGGAAGTTGACCAGGGTCAGGATCATGAAAATCACCAAACCCACTGCCAGATTGCCACCCACCACAAAGTTGCCGAACGCCTCGACTATGTCACCGGCGTCCTGCTCCAGCAGGATCAGGCGCGTTGTTGCAATCGACAACGCCAGGCGAAACATCGTGGTCAGCAGCAGAATCGACGGGAACGAGGAAAAAGCCAAAGGTCCCGGCAAGTACAACGCCAGCACGATCAACAGGCACGAGATACAAATATTGAGAGCAATCAGGATATCCACCAGCCAGGTGGGCAACGGCACGATAAAGATAAACACAATGGCCATGACCACCACCGCGCCCAGCACCTCGGCGCGTTGTGCAACTTTCAACAGCACCGCGTTGATTGCCCGCAAGGCACTCATGCCTTGATTCCCGGCCAAGTGTGGGTGTGCCGCGAGCCTCGCTCCTGCGTAGCGTATTCAAACAACACCTGCTTGTAGCTGTTCAGCGCCTCTTCGCGCCGTCTTGCATCACTCCACCAGGCCAGGGGCAGGGCCTTGAGCTCCGGGAAAAAAGCGCTGAGGGAGCTCAACTGGTGAGCCTGCTCATCTCCCCCCAAGTCCCTGGCCAGGTGCTTGACTTCATGGGGCGTAAGACCGCTGGCCGCATACCCCAGCAAGCGCTGCAACAAGCCCACCGGATCCAGGTGCAGTTCGGGGTACAAAAGAAGGGACTGCCCGATCAGTTCCTTACAACGCGAGAGCACGCCACTCAATCGACTGCAGTCGTTGAGGCCCAACAGCAAGGTACGCAACTGGCCCCGGTCGACTGACGAGGTCTGCGCGGCAATATCATCGGCCAGGGCCCGGCGGATCAACTTCAACCCGGACGCGAAGTCTCCTTCACCGAACAGCCCCAGCAATGACTGCATCAGGGTCGCCAGCGATTGGGTCGTGACCACGCTGGTGTAATACATGCTGCGCACAGCCTGGCGCAGATGCGGATCATCACTGCCCGCCTGCAGCGCCAACGCGGTGTTCAGGCCTGCCTGGATCTGCGGCTTGTAATGGGCCTCCAGGTCAGCCAGGGAACTGCGTGCCAGGGTCGCCTCTGCGGTACGCCCCTCAGCATCCGACTGAAGCGCCACGTGCTTGAGCACCACATAAGCCCGTGCAGGGTCATTGCCGGTGATATCCATCATCTTGCCGACGCCGGCGCCGAGCAGCAGTTGCACCCTGACATTACGGGCGATGGTCGCCATTTTCGCCTGGGCTGGATGCCCCAACTGCTCATAGAGTTGAGTCAACTGCTCGGCCGGTGGTGTGCGCAAACCCAGTTGCCGCTGACCCAGCGCCCTGGTGTTGAGTTCGACTTCTTGGGTGAACAGCGCACTGAGGTCATCAGCTACGGGGGGGCTTATCTGAGTTGCCGGCCCACTTTCAATCCGGGCAGGTGCCGGTTGATTCAGCGGCGCGGGGGTTTGCACATCAAGGTTGGGATCGACTTTCATGGGAATGCCATAACAAGAGATTCGTATCCTTGTGTGGCTGGAACGCTCGATACGGTTCCATCTTCATCCTCTTCGTATGAATGATGAAAATAACGGCACAAACCCATGGTGCTTTGTGCAAGTCATTGCAAAAAAAACACCTAAAACAAGATATTTCCTTATATTTTTCAAATAGATATCGATAATTTCCGTTTGGCACAAGCGGTGCTAACAGGGTTCTCGTCGAAACCATTTCGACTGCTTATACCCTGAGGAAAAATCATGGATATCCCTATCAGTGTTTTAGTTAACCTTCCACGTGACCCTAGCCAATCCATCCAAGATCTGTCCGACGACCACCACAAACGCCTGCGCAGGTTCATTCATAAACGCGTACTGAACCCAGAGGATGCGGACGATATCCTGCAACTGACGTACCTGGAGGCGTGGCGCAACCGGCATCACTTCAGCGCACAAGCGTCACTGAGCACCTGGATGTGCGGGATCGCACTAAATCTGATCCGCAATCACTTTCGCCGTCTCTATGCCAAGCCGGTGCATTGCGAATTCGACGAATCACTGTCCCATGGACAGAACGAAGAGCAGGACCTGGCGCGCCAATTCGAGATCAGCCGCCGACTGGAAAACACCCTCAATGCGATCCAGCACCTGCCGCTGGAAATGCGCAACACCTTGTATGCCTCACTGGAAACCGACGGCAGCTACCAGGACACCGCCGATGCCCTGGCAATCCCGATTGGCACCGTCCGCTCCCGCCTGTCACGGGCACGGGAGCAGTTGAAACGCGCGACAAAATCTCACCCGTTCCAGTAGGAGAGGATCGCCCAGGGATAGGGCTACCCTCCCGGCTTCAGGCTTTTTTCGAACGTGGCAACAGAATCGCCAGCACCCCGAGCAGCGGCAGGAACGAGCACAGCGTATACACGTACTCAATGCCGTGGATATCTGCCAGATAGCCCAGCAACGCCGCGCCAATACCGCCAAAACCGAACATCAGGCCGAAGAACACCCCGGCGATCATCCCTACGTTGCCTGGCACCAATTCCTGCGCGTACACCACAATCGCCGAGAACGCCGAGGCCAGGATAAAACCGATCACCACACTGAGCACACTGGTCCAGAACAGATCGACATGGGGCAGCAGCAGAGTGAACGGCGCAACGCCGAGGATCGAGAACCAGATCACCGCCTTACGGCCGATTTTGTCGCCAATCGGCCCACCAAAGAACGTCCCCGCCGCCACCGCCCCAAGGAACAGGAACAGATGCAACTGGGAACTGGCCACCGACAGGTCGAACTTCTCGATCAGGTAAAAGGTGAAGTAACTGGTGAAGCTGGCCATGTAGAAATATTTGGAAAACACCAACAGCCCCAGCACCACCAGCGCCCCCAGTACGCGGTTTTTCGACAGGCCATGGGTGGCGGCCTGGCCCTGCTTGAGTTTGAACAGGTTCAAATGGTTGCGGTACCAGCGGCTGATTGCATACAGCACCCCCAAGGCAAACACCGCGAACAAACCGAACCAGGCGACATTGCCCTGGCCAAACGGAATGATGATCGCCGCCGCCAGCAACGGGCCAAATGCCGAACCTGCGTTGCCGCCCACCTGGAAGGTCGACTGCGCCAGGCCATAGCGCCCACCAGACGCCAGGCGCGCCACGCGGGACGCCTCCGGGTGGAAGGTCGAGGAGCCAATGCCGATCAGCGCCGCCGCCAGCAGAATCAGCGGGAAACTGCCGACCTGGGACATCATCAGAATGCCGATCAGCGTACAGATCATCCCGCAGGGCAGCAGGAATGGCTTGGGATGGCGATCGGTGTAATACCCCACCCACGGCTGGAGCAACGAGGCCGTGAGCTGGAACGTCAGGGTAATCAGGCCGACCTGGGTAAAGGTCAGGCCATAACTTTCCTTGAGCATCGGATAGATCGAGGGCAACACCGCCTGGATCAGGTCATTGATCAAGTGCGCCAGCGCCACGGCGCCGATGATCGACATGACCAAGGGGCTCGATTGCCCGGCGGCCGGTGTCGTAGCCACTGAAGGCTGGGAATTGGTAAGAGCCATGAGGAACGTTTCCGTACAGCAGATGGATGCACAGGTGCAGGTGTGACAATGTGCCACTTAATGGGGCAGGAAGGCTATCCCGTTAGGAGGCTAACGAGTAGATGAATCGATGCAGCGGTCATGCCTTGTAAAGGGCCAGCAAGATGAATCCCTTTAATTTGAGGGACGTTTCCTAGAGAATCTTTCGGCCTTGTGCCTGGTGGGGTCGGTGGCTAGTCTTCGGTCCGTCGCTGGTTTTCAGTGATCGGGTTTAGTCGCCCGGACTTATATCAGGCGCATGGTCTCATGAGGTTTCATGGTGGCTGTGCGCAGGGCACCTCCGGGTGCGCCGGGTTCCTGATTAACCGGTCGACTAACCTGCGTACAGCCGCCACCCATTCGTTTAGTCGCGAAGGGCGTCGGCTCCAAATTAATCAGGAGCCATGCCATGTTCAAGATTGTCCCCGACCCACCCCGTGACCAAGCCAAAGACCGCGCCGCCTTCAACCGCGCGCTCGACCACTACTTACCCACCGACCCACCGCAACCGTCACCTCACGTCTACACCGTCAGCGACGACATCAGCTTCGAAGACGCCTTGCTCTACACCGCCGACCTGCTGCACAGCGCCTCGGCCACCGCCATGGACTGTGGCGAGCACCTGCAAAGCGCCGAACGCGCCAAAGTCCTCGCCGTGTGGCACCTGCTGGAAATCGCCAAGGCCATGGTCGACCGCTCGATCACCTGCCTGCACCCGCGCGCAACCTAGTACGCCGACGGTAGAACACCACAGATCAAATGTGGGAGCGGGCTTGCTCGCGAAGGCGGTGGATCAGCCAATACATGAGTTGACTGACCCACCGCCTTCGCGAGCAAGCCCGCTCCCACACTCAGATCTTCGCGGCCTGGAGAACTGGGCAAACCCCCAGCCACTGGTCGCCTCACCCGGCGTTTTTGCTTAAACAGTTGATAGCGTAGATAAATTTTCAAAAAAAGCGCTTGACGCTTCTTCGTTCTGAGCGAATAATGCGCGCCACTTGGCTACATAGCTCAGTTGGTTAGAGCATAGCATTCATAATGCTGGGGTCCGGGGTTCAAGTCCCTGTGTAGCCACCAAGTACCGATCCATAGATGTCTACAGCAGTCTATGAATCACCTCAAGAAGCCCGCCTCGTGCGGGCTTTCTTGTTTCTGGCTATCATCCCCGCTAAGCCCAAATGAAGCGATCCGAGATAAAACGCCGCCCCCTTTCCGATACCGAACTGACCGTCGCCTGCAGCCTGCGGGATCAGTGATCCACTAAAGCCAGATCAGTGTTTGTGCCGGTGATGTATATCGGGGAAATGAGCATGGCTATGCTGGATCGGTGCGTGCTCATGCGGATGACTATGCGGTTCAGTACCGTCCCACTCAAAGCTGTGCTCATGTTGGTGGTGCTCGTCGTGTGTATGGCGATGGCCGTGTTTGAGGGGATCATGCTGATGCTCGTGAGCATGATTTTCCATCAAGTGAATCCAGACACCGATGGCCATCAATGCAGCAGCAAGCAAGAACATCAGCGATACCGACTCGCCCAAGATTAGGATCGAGATGACCGCGCCGAGGAAGGGAGCAGTGGAAAAATATGCGCCGGTGCGCGCGCTTCCAAGCCCCCGGAGGGCAAGAACGAACAACACCAAACTCACGCCATACCCAAGAAACCCAAGCATCATGATTGGCCCTAACGTCGCCAAGGCTGGCAGTTGTGACCCAATGGCAAACGCCAAACAGCAATTGGCCACGCCCGCGACCAAGCCTTTGCTCCCCGCTATAAAAAGCGCATCGGAGGCAGAGACCTTGCGGGTCAGGTTATTGTCGATGGCCCAACAGAGGCAGGCGAAAGCCACGGCCAGCGGCCCAGTCCAATCGTGAGTCGTCGCCTGCCCTTGCGGCCACGACAGAACAATCCCACCCAAAACAATAGCGATCATGCCGATAACGATACGGCGATCTGCGTTCTCTTTGAACACGACCCACGCCAGCACTGCTGTGAGGACCGACTCAAGATTGAGCATCAGCGACGCCGTAGCTCCCGCCGTCCGAGTGAGACCGTACATGAGAGCCACGGGAGCAAGTACACCCCCAAAGACAATGGCGCCAATCAACCAGGGCCACTCTCCAGCAGGAAGCCCGGGCCGTTGCCAGCGTTGATCGCGAGCAAAACGAACAATGGCCAGGCCGAGTCCGCTACCCAGGTAGAGCAGTCCTGCCAACAGAATGGGCGGAGTATCCACACCCAATAGCTTGGCGAGCGGAGTACTGGCGCCAAACAACGCCGCAGCAGCTAATGCATAGAGGACACTCACATTCATAATCGGTCGTCCTATCAGGCTCACTGCATACGGGAGAGCATCATAGCGTTGCTCTAGTAAGAAATATGTGAGCGCCAGCCCCTTAACTGCCTGGATTCTGGACAGGCTCTGTAGCTCGCGGGCGAGAAATATTCAGCAACGGATCATCCCGCACCTGAGAGCCAATGTTAGTCGACGTCATACTCCTGCAATCATCAAGTCCAGGTTCTGCACCGCCGCTCCAGCTGCGCCCTTCCCAAGATTGTCAAACACGGCAGCCAACAGAACCTGCCCCGCCTCATCATTTTCACACACCACCAAACGCAAACTGTCCGTCCCGTTAAGCGCCTGGGGATCAAGGTAGGTCAACGCTCTGGCCTCCTGCATCGACATCACCTGCACATGCTCGGTATCGCGGTAGTGCTGCATAAGGCATGCATGCAACTGCACCGCGTTCACGCCCGGCGCCAACAGCCGAAGTTGTAACGGTATGGTGAGTACGATCCCCTGCCGAAAAGCCCCATAGGCCGGCACAAACATCGGCCGCTGCGTCAAACCGCTTTGCTGCTGAATTTCAGGAACATGTTTGTGCGCCAGCCCCAGACCATAAACCTGATATGCGAGCGCTTGTGATGCGTACTCGCCCTCATGCTCTTGCACTCCGACGCGCCCTTTTCCGGAATATCCCGATACCGCATGAATGTTTACGGGGTAATCCCTGGGCAGCAACCCGGCCTCTAGCAATGGCCGCAGCAGCCCTATCGCTCCCGTGGGATAGCAACCTGGATTACTGACCCGCCGCGCCGTGGCGATTTGTTTGGCCTGCTGCGGGCTCATCTGCGCAAAACCATAAGTCCAGTCTGGATCAGTGCGGTGTGCCGAACTCGCATCGATCACCCGAACGGCGGGGTTTTCGATGCTCATTACAGCGTCGCGCGCGGCTTGATCAGGCAAACAAAGAATCGCGATATCGCAGGCGTTGATCATTTCGGCGCGATGTTGCGGATCCTTGCGGTGTTCGGGGCTGAGTGTCATCAGGCGCAGATCACTGCGGTTGGATAGGCGTTGCTGAATTTGCAAACCGGTGGTGCCTTGGTCGCCATCAATAAATATAAGAGGACTTGCCATGGAATGCGCTCGGTATAGGAAATCAGGAGCTCCAATCTTCAGTGACGAGCTAAGATAGGAAAAGTTGAATTTCCAAACGATGAAGTTAAGTTTTTCTGAACAAGGAATGACGTATGCGCGAAATCAGCCTGGACCGACTGCGCACGCTGGTTGCCATTGCCGATCTGGGCTCGTTTGCCGAAGCGGCTCGGGCACTGCACCTCGCGCCACCTACGGTCAGTTTGCATATTGCCGACTTGGAGTCGCGGGTTGGCGGCAAGCTGTTATCGCGCACGCGTGGGCGTGTACAGCCCTCGGCGATTGGAGAAACATTGGTGGCCCGTGCGCGGCGCCTGTTGGCGGATGCGGAGCAGGCCCTTGAGGACGTGGAGCGTCAGGTACTAGGCTTGGCCGGGCGTGTGCGGCTGGGCGCCTCCACAGGGGCTATCGCACAGTTACTGCCACAAGCCCTAGAAACATTAGGCCAAAGACACCCCGCCATCGATGTGCAAGTTGCGGTGCTCACGTCGCAGGAAACACTGGGAAGACTTGTCGAGGGCTCATTGGATATCGGTCTGGTCGCACTGCCACAGACACCAGTGAAGCAATTGCGGATCGAGCCATGGCGGCGGGACCCGGTCATGGCTTTCCTGCCGGCTCGCTGGGAGTGCCCGGATATTGTGACCCCTGGCTGGCTGGCCGCTCAGCGATTAATTCTGAATGACAACACTACTCGACTCTCGCGCCTGACCTCAGACTGGTTCGCCAGCGAAGGACTGCTGCCCGTGCCACGCATTCAACTGAACTACAACGACGCGATCAAAAGCCTAGTGGCGGCCGGTTATGGTGCTACGTTGTTGCCGCATGAAGCCTCCACGCCATTGCCTGATACCCGGATCGTCATGCGACCATTACAGCCCTTACTATGGCGCCAACTGGGCATTGCTCACCGTGGCGGGGACGTCGAACGGCCTACACAACATGTGCTGGATGTGTTGTGGGGGTTGAGCGTGGACTAGGGGGATGTCGAAGTTCGACGCCTAGCCCCACCTGTATGGCTGAAAACTCTCGTATCTGTGACTGGGATTAGACCGGCCCTGACGGTTAAGCTGATATTTTTCGCATGCACGGAAGAGCGTATGGCTGCGATGTACCAAGGAAGCTGCTTATGCGCAGCCGTCAGTTACGAGCTATCTGCCACACCAAAAGCAGTGAGTCATTGTCATTGCAGCCAGTGTCGTAAAGCTCACGGGGCAGCATTCGCTTCGTACGGCAGCGTTCCCCGCAACGCGCTACGAATACTTGGCGGCGCCACTAGCATCAAAACCTATGCATCCTCAGAGACGGTGTTACGTGAATTCTGCGCGCACTGTGGTTCGACGTTGTTCTGGTCACGGTCTCAAGGCGAATTTGCCGACTGGGTTTCGATAGCACTGGGCACGCTTGACACGCCCTTCATGCCTGAAAAGCAAAAACACGTTCACATCGACTCTACAGCCCACTGGTACACGCCAGCCAAATTATGCCCCCAGGTCGGCTGAATACTTGTAGCGGTCATGAAGGGGTTATCCAGTGATGCCCCGGATGAAGCTTCAGCAAATGCTGCCTCAGCCACGCCACCTCCTCATCGGGCAGCGTAGGCAAGGTCTTGTGAAAATCCTCTTCATCCTTGGGCCGCACATGCTGGGCTTTGAACAAGAGGATCGCTGCGGGCCTTAAATATGGGATGCCTTCACGACTCAAATACAACATTTCTGCACGGGGAAACCGGATAGCCTCATCACGCTTGTAAACCCATACTTCAGGGCTTCCTGATTCAATCATCATGTCCACCCGCCAGGCTTGAGCAACGGGGTCGAAACACCACACCTGATGAATGTCTAGTCCCGGGATATGGCCCAAGGGGAGAAAAGTGAGCACTCCGCTCTTCGCGGTATACATATCAAGATCGCCAAGCGCGTGCCGGAATGCCGGGAAATCGTCTCGCAACATGGTGAACTCTATATCGTCATGCTCCCGCGTCTTTTCTCCGCGCCATAGATCAAGCGCCCAGCCACCGACAACGCACCATGGAAGCGAGACAGCCTTCAGGCGAACAGCCAACTCGGCAGGCGTCCATGCACTCCATAGCTCTTGATCCGGCACCAAAGCCCTGTTCGCCATAATCTGATCTCCGATCGTTCCGAGCATTACGCGACCTGATACAACGCATACTCGCCCTTTAGCAAACTGGGTGAGAAGTGGCAAAAGGGTGTCTACGACACCCGAGGCGATTCATACTCGTCACTCTACCCCCTCAGAAAAGGTGATGCGTGCCCTCCCAGTCTTCCAGGCCAAGGCCTGTGCCTTTCGAACTCCCCAGGACCATCACGCGATTTATCGGTGATGCCCCGTTGATTGCCGATGACGTCGGCGAGTCGCCCTGCGATGTCTTCAGTTTTACCCGGGGCAATGATCGTTTCTTTCTTAAAGCCTGCGCAGCCATCTACGCGCCCACGACCTACAGCGTCTTGCGCGAAGCCCGTGTACTGCAATGGGTAGATGGACATCTGAGTGTGCCCGAGGTGGCGGTCATCGCGCAAAGCGCCGACGGCGAATTCATGATCACCCGTTGTGTACCGGGGGCACCGATCCAGGTGCGTATCGACGAGCCAGGCACCCTGTCGGCGCTGTTTCACGAGGCGCTGCGCCAGCTACAGAATGTCCCCATCGCCGGCTGCCCCTTCGACTCAAGCGTGTCACAGCGCCTGAACGAGTTGGAATACCTGCTTGCACATGACCTGTGCGCGCAAGAGCCCGAGCCGCACCCGTGGCCAGACCTGAACAGCCCCGAACAACTGCTGGCCCATCTGCACGCCGCGCGGCCGAAGGAAGACCCCGTGTTCAGCCATGGCGACCTGTGTGACACCAATGTGTTCGTCGACACTCAAGACCGCCTGCACTTCATCGACCTGGGCCGCGGAGGGATCGCCGATCGTTGGCTGGACATCGCGTTTGCACAACGCAACCTCCGCGAAGATATTTCGGAGCAGTCGGCACAGGATTTTCTCGACCGACTGGGCGAACCTGATAAGCCGGCAAAGCGAGAGTTTTTCGAACAACTGGACGAGTTGTTCTAGCAACGCCCGCGAACCCTGAGGCTCGCGTGGCATGGCGACACCTCAAAAGTAAGTGGTAGCCCCGGCAAAAAACGCACGGCCCGGCACATAGAACGTCGTCGAACCATCACGTGCATCTTCATCCAGCAAGTTCTGCACACCGCCATTCAAGGTCAACCACTTGGTCACGGCCAGGTTCGCCGTCAGGTCGTAGGTGGTGTACGACTTGACGAAGTCATTACCTGCCCCACGCTGTTTGCCGACATGCTGCGCCGACAGTTCGGTGTTGAGTGAGTCGGTGACTTGCCAGTTGAGCGCACTGAAGGCTGACAGCTTGGGCGCGCTGATCAGGTCTTCGCCGGTGGACAGGTTTTTGCTCTCCAGCATGTAGGTGGCGTTGGTGCGCCAGTCCAGGGAGTCGCTCAGCGGGACGCGAACCGAACCTTCCCAGCCACGGGTCCGCGCTTCTTCGACGTTTTCCAGCATGGTCCACCAGCGGCCCTGGAACTGGCCCAGTGGCGCGTATTCGATCTTGTCTTCGAAGTCGGTGTGGAAGTAGGTCAGGCTGGCCTCCCAGCCGTCACGGTCAAAGGACACGCCAATTTCCTTGTTGACGCTGGTTTCTGGCGACAAGTTCGGGTTACCGGCCATCCAGCAACTGCCGCTCACATAACCCAAAGGTTTCAACGAGCCACAACCGCGACCGCCGGATTCGGTGGCGGCACCGGCGCTGCCCTCTTTCAGGCTGGGCGCACGAAAGCCCTTGGACACACCGCCGCGTACGGTCCAGTCCGGATGCGGATGGTAGACTAGGTACGCCCGCGGGCTGTTGTGGTTGCCGTAGTCTTCACTGTGGTCAAAACGGTTGCCCAGGGTCAGGGCCAGGTTATCGAGCAAGTACAACTCATCTTCGATAAACGCCGCCGAGTAGTCACCCTTGAGTGACGAACCGGAGACCGCAACACCTTGATAGTCCACCGGCACCGTGCCCAGGGTGTCACTGTTGGTCAGTTCTTCACGTTTCCACTGCCCGCCCACGGTCAGGCGCTGGTCGAGCAGGAACTTGAACGGAATGTTCAGGCTGCCCTCGGCGATTTTCTCTTCGGCGCTGGATTTGCCCCAGTCGATGTCGTTCTTGAACTTGTTCAGGTACAGGTCCACTTTCGAGGTACCGAAACTCCAGTCCCCAGTGTGGGACACGGAATAGCTGTCGCGAATCAAACGGCCGGGGCCGAAGCCGGCACCCATGGTTTCGCCCCAGTCACCAAAGGTCTTTTTGCTCGACCAGGACCGCTCGACACCATGCACGGCCTCGAACGACAGGCTTTGCTCGTCATTGATTTTCCAGTCGAGCAAGGCGTTGACGCTGTGGTCCTTGGCGCCGCCAGCGCCGTCGCCGTACATGAACTCGCCATCTTTATCCAGGCGCGCCGTGACTTCATCGGCGGCGCGGCGGGTCAGGTTGGCGCCCAGGCGCAGGCCGACGGACTCGGTCAATGGCCCGGACAGGTTGAGGCTGGTCTGGGTGGTCTGGCCACGGTCGGAGTCTTCGGGAATCGTGGTGTTGACGTTGGCAGAACCGCTCCAGGTCCGCGAGACCTTGCGCGTGATGATGTTGATCACACCGCCCATGGCATCCGAGCCGTACAGCGAAGACATGGGGCCGCGCACGATCTCGATGCGCTCAATCATGTTCGGGGTGATCCAGTTCAGGTCCTGGCGTGCCAGGTCACGGCGATAGCTCAAGTCCCCCGAACCGCCCAGACGCTTGCCGTCCACCAGGACCAAGGTGTACTTGTCGTCCAGGCCACGCAGTTTGATTTTCGACTGTTCCCCCACCGGGCCGAAGCCCCCCGTGACACCCGGCACACGCCGCAGCAGGGTATTGAGGTCGTACACCGGTTGGCGCTCGATTTCTTCACGGGTGATGACACTGACGCTGGCCGGCGCATCCCGCAGGTCCGTGGCCCCGCCGGTGGCGGTGACAAACGAGGTATCGAGTTCGGTGACGGCCTGTTTATCGACCTCGCCAATCTCTTGCGCTTGCAACGCCGGGGCGGCGTTCAGCACACCGAAGGCCATGAAAAGAGAACTGAACAGGTAGGGGGGATTCTTCATTGCAAACAGTCCTTGTTAAGCCAATATGCACCAAGACGGAGCACTAAAGGCTGCGGAGTGTAATGCAAATCCTTATCATTTAGAAAAGCATTTGTTACAATTCAGAAACAAATCCATACATTTAAAGCAGAATTATTTTCTTCTATTTGCCTTGAAATACTTAGAAAATCTCCAATTTAACGCTATTTGTCGACATCTAAATATTCACAAAAAAGCCAATCATTCACTTGATAATGAATCGCGTGACCCTCCCCGCACGGGATTTGTGCAAAATTGATTCTGTTAGCCATCAACTTTTGACGCTCCTGTCTCCCCGCTGTTAGTGTCCGCCCTCCTTCCCCGCAGATATCTGCCAGGTGCGATTTACCCGCAAAACCTCACCCCAGGGACAACAGATCATTCTCAAAATGAACGGAGTTCAGCGCGTGCTTTTCACCCTACGCTTGCAGCGTCTTACCAGCCTCTCGGTGATCGTCGCCGCCCTCAGCCTCAGTGCCTGCCACAGCGCCAGCACCCCCGGCTTGCCTCCTGCGCCGGAGCTGGGGTCGGGTTATCGCACCGACATGACCGTACGCCATGCCGAGCGCCATATGGCCGCTGCGGCCAACCCGCTGGCGGCCGAGGCCGGGCGGACCATCCTGCGCCAGGGTGGCTCGGCGATTGATGCGGCCATCGCCATGCAAGCGGTGCTGACGCTGGTGGAGCCGCAGTCTTCGGGGATCGGCGGTGGCGCCTTTATCATGCTGTGGGATGGCAAGCAGGTACGGGCCTATGACGGCCGTGAAACCGCACCGGCCGGTGCGACGGCCGACCTGCTGCTCAATGCCGACGGCACGCCGATGGCGTTTGCCCAGGCGCAGATCGGTGGTCGCTCGGTCGCCACGCCCGGTGTATTGCGCGCACTGAAAATGGCCCACGAACAGAGCGGTCGCCTGCCCTGGGCCCAGTTGTTCGAGCCGGCGATCCAGTTGTCCGAGCAAGGCTTTGCGATTTCCCCGCGCCTGCACAGCCTGCTCGCCGCCGACCGCTATATCAGCCAGTCGCCGGACATGGCGGCGTACTTTCTCAACGCCGACGGCAGCCCGAAAGCCACCGGCACCGTGCTGAAAAATCCGGCGCTGGCCAATGTACTCAAGCGTATTGCCAAAGAGGGCCCCGACGTGCTTTACCAAGGCCCGATCGCCGAGGAAATTGCACGCAAAGTCCAGGGCCACCGCAACGCTGGCAGCCTTGCACTGAGCGACCTCAAAGGCTACCGCGCCAAGGAGCGCGCACCGCTGTGTACCGACTACAAGCGTTGGCAGGTATGCGGCATGCCGCCGCCGTCGTCGGGCGGGGTTGCCATTGCGCAGATCCTCGGCACCTTGCAGGCCCTGGAAGCCCGTGACCCGCGCTGGGCCCTGGCACCGCTCAAACCCGTGAAGACCGCGACAGCTGCCGGCCTGGAACCTGCGCCCGAAGCGGTGCATCTGATTGCCGAGGCCGATCGCCTGGCCTACGCCGACCGTGCGCAATATGTCGCTGATGCAGACTTTGTCCCGGTACCGCTCGCGGGCCTCGTCGCCCCCGGTTACCTGGCCAGCCGCGCGGCATTGATCGGTGAGCGCAGCATGGGCGTGGCCAAGCCTGGCCAGCCGAGCGGGGTTGAGGTGGCCTACGCACCGGATCGCTCGCCGCTGCGCATCTCTACCTCGCAAGTGGTGGCCGTGGATGACCAGGGCGGCGCGGTATCAATGACCACCACCATCGAGGCGGCATTCGGTTCCCATGTCATGGTCCAGGGTTTCCTGCTGAATAATCAGATGACGGACTTTTCCTTTATCCCCGAGGAAAACGGCCAGCCAGTGGCCAACCGTATCGAGCCGGGCAAACGCCCACGCTCATCCATGGCGCCGACCCTGGTCTTCGACCGCCAAAGTGGCGAGCTGCTGGCCACAGTCGGCTCACCCGGTGGCTCGCAGATCATCGAGTACGTGAGCAAGTCCCTGGTGGGCATGCTGGACTGGAACCTCGACCCGCAAGCCGCCATCAGCCTGCCCAACTTCGGCAGCCGCAACGGCGCGACCGAATTGGAGCGAGGGCTGTTCAGCGCACAGTTGAAAGCGGCACTCAAGGATCGGGGGCACGCCTTGAGCGAGATCGACATGACCAGCGGCACCCAGGCCATCGTGCGGGTGCGGGATGCCCAGGGCAAGGCAACGTGGAGTGGTGGCGCGGATCCACGGCGTGAGGGTGAGGCGCTGGGGGACTGACTCAGGATTACCACCATCGCCGGCAAGCCGGCGATGGTGATTGAGGCTTAGCGGCTGATCTTCAAGCCCTTGCGCAACCCATGCCGCTCCAGCGCCAGTTCGATCAGGCGGCTGACCAGTTCGCTGTAGCTCATCCCCGCCGCCTGCCACAACTTGGGGTACATGCTGATGCGGGTGAAACCGGGCAATGAGTTGACCTCATTGATTAGCACTTCACCGTCTTCACACAGAAACACATCAACCCGCGCCAGCCCGGCGCAGCCCAGCACTTCAAAGGCCTCAACGGCCAGGGCGCGAATGCGCTCGCTGTCTTCGACACGGATATCGGCAGGCACCAGCACTTGCGCAGCCTGGTCGTCGATGTATTTGCTGTCGTAGGAATAGAAGCCGTCACGCACCACGATCTCGCCACAGCCGCTGGCGATGGGACGCTCGTTGCCCAGCACTGCGCATTCGATTTCCCGGCCTTTGACGGCAGACTCCACCAACACTTTTTCATCGAAGCCCAGGGCCAGTTCAATGGCGGCCAGATACTCGGTTTCGTCAGCCACCTTGCTCACGCCCACTGAGGAGCCTTGGTTGGCCGGTTTGACAAACAGTGGCAAACCCAGCTTTTGCCGCGCCTGGTCGAAGGTGGTGCGTGCCGCATTGCCACGGTTGAGGGTGATAAAGGGCGCCACGGCAATACCGGCGTCGCGCAGCAGGCGTTTGCTGATGTCCTTGTCCATGCACACCGCCGAACCCAGCACGTCGGAACCCACGAACGGCAAGTCCGCCATGCGCAGCAAACCTTGCAGGCAACCGTCTTCGCCGAGGGTGCCGTGGACGATGGGGAAGATCACATCGACGTGCTCCAGCAGACTCTGGCCCGAGGTTTCCACCAGTTGCTGGCTGGCCTTGCCCGGCACCACCGCCAATTCGCGGTTGGACTGGTTGAGAGCGATCAGCGCCGGGTTTTCCTGGTTGAGCAGGAAGTTAGAGGTGTCGTTCAGGTGCCAATGGCCGGCCTTGTCGATACCGATCAACACCGGCTCAAAACGCGTGCGGTCAAGGGCGTCGACGATGTTGCGTGCCGACTGCAACGACACCTCATGCTCGGCCGAACGCCCACCAAAAATAATACCTACCCGCAACTGACTCATGACCCGGCCTCACTGTAAAAGTAAGGTTTATTACCATGAGCCGTCAGCCATTAGCCACCTTTGCAACCACGCACAATCGTACAAGCCCCCGGCAGACAGCCGCCCCAGACTCAGTTAACGTAACTCCATCCGACATCTTTCGAAAAACATCCCATGGGCAAACTTACCGCGAACATCGACTGGCTGCACCGGGCGCCCCATGCCAGCGGCCTGGAGCGGATCGAGGCGTATTTTTCCGGGTTTGGCTTCGACCCTCATCGCCACGATACCTACGCCATTGGCCACACCCTGTTCGGCGTGCAGAGCTTTCATTATCGCGGCAGCCAGACCCACAGCCTGCCGGGCACGACCATGGTGATCCATCCGGACGAAGTCCACGACGGCTGGGCCGGCAGTGAGGAAGGCTTCAAGTACCGGATGATTTATGTGGAGCCGGCGCTGATCCAGCAGATTCTCGGCGGCAAGCCGTTGCCGTTTATCCACAATGGGCTGTCCAACGACCCATGGCTGCACCGGGCCTGCCAGGCCTTTGTGCAGCAACTCGACTGCCCGCTGGACCCGATGCAGGAGCAGGACGCGCTGTTCGACCTGGCCCATGCGCTGAACAATGCCTCGGGCATCAGCGTCTGTCGCAAGACCTTTGATTACCAGGCCGCCGAACGCGCCCGTGAGTTTATCCACAGCGCCTTGGGGCGCAGCATCACCCTGGATGAAATGGCCGCGCACTGCGGGCGGGATCGCTGGGCCCTGTCGCGGGATTTCCGCCTGCTGTTCGGCACCAGTCCCTATCGCTACCTGACCATGCGCCGCCTGGATCTTGTGCGCAATTTACTGGGTCAGGGCCAGTCATTGGTGGATGCCGCGCTGATCGCCGGCTTCACCGACCAGAGCCACATGACCCGGCAGTTTCGCAGCACCTTCGGCATCCCGCCGTCGCGCTGGGTGAAGATGCTCGGCCGTTAAACGGTAGGAGCGAGCTTGCTCGCGAAGAACCTGAGAACGCCGTGTTTATCCAGGATAAACGCGGTGCATTTGAGTTCTTCGCGAGCAAGCTCGCTCCTACAGAAATGCTGAGCCGCCTCCAGAGCCTCATTGGTGGATGCCGCGCTGATCGCCGGCTTCACCGACCAGAGCCACATGACCCGGCAGTTTCGCAGCACCTTCGGCATCCCGCCGTCGCGCTGGGTGAAGATGCTCGGCCGTTAAACGGTAGGAGCGAGCTTGCTCGCGAAGAACCTGAGAACGCCGTGTTTATCCAGGATAAACGCGGTGCATTTGAGTTCTTCGCGAGCAAGCTCGCTCCTACAGAAATGCTGAGCCTCGCCCCTGGCATTGGCGCAGGCGCAATGGTAGCCGGCGCTTGAATCCTGCCGCCCGAATGTGAGAAGAAGAACCCCTGCGCTACTGCCATCGCGAGGTTTCCAGGGATGAACCTGACATTGACGCCCCCACAGTGGGATGACGTGAACGAGCTGCTGGCGTTCGAGCTGGCCAATCGGACGTTTTTCGAAAGCTGGATCAATGCCCGGCCCGAGGCGTACTACAGCGTCGAAGGGGTACAACGTGCCATCGAGAGCGCACTGCTGGAGGCCAGCGAAGACCGCGCCTACCAGTACCTGATCCGAGAAAACGGCGTGCTGGTCGGGCGGATCAACTTTACCCAGGTGCGGCGCCGCTACTATCACTCGGCCTCCCTGGGTTATCGCATGGGCGCCGAGTTCACCGGGCGCGGCCTGGCCCGGCAAGCCGTGGCGCTGGGCCTGGAGAAAGCCTTTGGCGAGCACGCCCTCAAGCGCATCGAGGCCACCGTGCGCCCAGAGAACCCCGGCTCGCTGCGGGTGTTGCAGCGCAGCGGCTTTACCCAGTATGGCCATTCACGCAAGGCGTTCCTGCTCGACGGGCAGTGGTTCGATCTGTTGCTCTTTGAGATCCACGCCCCCTGACGCTCTTACCTTTGACCTTGCCGGCCTTGAGTCAGGTGTCTAGGTGGACAGCTGATTGGCAAACTGACCAACCGCACTCACCACTTTCTGCGCGCCGTCCTGAATCTCGACAATCACCGTGCCCGCTTCTGCCGCCAGGGACAGGCCCTGCTCGGCCTGCAGCCGGCCATCGGTCATCAGCGCCACGGCATCGCGGGCCATGTCCTGGTTCTGGCGCACGACGCCAACGATTTCCTCAGTGGCTTTGCTGGTCCGCGACGCCAACTGGCGTACTTCATCGGCCACCACGGCAAACCCCCGCCCCTGTTCGCCGGCACGGGCCGCTTCAATGGCTGCGTTCAGCGCCAGCAGGTTGGTCTGCTCGGCAATCCCGCTGATGGTCTTGACGATACTGCCAATCACCTGGGACTGCGCATTGAGTGCCTCGATGCCCTCGCCGGCCTGCTCCATGTGCTTGGCCAGGTCGCGCATCACTTCCACCGCCTGGGTGACCACAGCGGTACCGCGCTGGGCGCTGCTGTCGGTGTGCAATGAGGTGCTGTAGGCAATGTTGGCGGCCTCGGCCACCGCGCGTTCCTGATTGACCTGATCGGTGATCACCGTGGCGAACTTGACCACTTTGTACAGCCGCTCGTTGGCATCCAACACCGGGTTATAAGACGCCTCCAGCCAGACCTCGCGGCCATGGGCGTCGATGCGTTTGAAGCGCCCGGCGACAAATTCCCCACTGTTCAAACGCTTCCAGAACGCCTGGTACTCAGCACTGTTGTAATCCTGCGGCTCACAGAACATGCGGTGATGTTTACCCTGGATCTGCGCCAGGTTGTAACCCATGCCTTGCAGGAAACGGTCGTTGGCGGCAAGCACATTGCCATTGAGGTCGAACTCGATCACGGCGGTGGAACGCACCAATGCGGCGATCAGGTTTTCGTGCTCGCGGGAGGCTTCGATGGTGCGGGTCAAGTCGCTGGAGTACACCGAGAAACGCTTGATGCGTCCATCCGCGCCACGCACCGGCTGCACGATGGAACGCAACCACGCCTCCTTGCCGTTGCCACGCAGCAAGCGCACGGTGCCGGCAAAGTGCTCGCCACGACTCAGGGCGTTGTTGAAACGTTGCTGGAACTCATCGCGCCTCACATGCTCCGGTACAAACTGATGAATAGCGTGCCCCAGCAAGTCGCCGGACCGGTAGACCATTTCGTCGAGGAAGTTCTGGTTGACCGCCTCGATACGGCCCTCGGGGTCCAGGCTCAAAGCCAGCATCTCGCTCTCCAGGCTTTCCTTGACCTGCTGCAGGCTGGACAGTTCTTCGCGAAGAGCCGACAGCTCCTGCTTCAAGCGGGTATTGAACATGGGCGGCACCGGAGAGCTGATAGTTAGTGGATTGTCTAACCATCGGCGCTGCTGGCGTTTTCTGAAGAGTACTTGAGCCCCAGGCTCAACTATTTTTTCAGCCCCTCAACTGCCGTTGTTACGGCACAAGCCCATGACCTGATACTCAAGGGTCTTGATAGTGCCGCTGGAGTCTTCATAGGTCATGCGCGAAGGCACGACCTTACAGGCACGAATCGGCGGCGTGACGCTGACCACCTTGGCGATATCCAGCTTCATGCCATATTCGTAAGCCAGCACCTGGGGCGCCGGCTTGCCCTGCGCAGTTGCGTACCGGCTCATGGCTTGCTGGTTCTGCTGCATCAATTGAGCAATCTCGCGATCGCCGCCGACTTCAGCCATTGCCCCCATGGAAAGCGAAAAAACCATCACGCCCAAAGCCAAGGTTAAACGTTTCATAAGAGTGCCTCTCGTCTGATTTCATCGTTGAAAGTTCAGAGCCGAGAGTAACTAACGCACCCTGTCAGAAGGGTCACGAGCAGATTACGTATCCGTCAGATTCTATATAACTGGCAAAATTGTAATGTGTGTGACACCTCTGCGTTATCTCGCGTTTGCAACTATAAGCCGGGCCTCCTGGGTTTCGGGCGCCCATCCAATAAGAACGCCCCAGGCGACTAAAAAAGCTAATAGCTGCCAACACCGAGGAGCGATACATGCGCACTAAGCACACACTTTCTCTTTCCATCATCGCCGCACTGGCTGGCGCTACGCCGCTGGCGAGCATGGCGGTGGAAGACAAGCCCGAAGGGTTTATCGAGGGCAGTACGTTGAACGTGCTGGCCCGCAATTTTTACTTCAACCGTGATGACCGCAAGGGCCAGTCCAGCCCGACCGGCAACGGCTACTCGGAAGCCTGGGCCCAGGGCCTGATCGGCAAGTTCGAGTCCGGCTTCACCCAGGGCACCGTGGGGTTTGGCCTGGATGCCTTTGCCATGTACGGCCTCAAGCTCGATTCCGGCACGGGGCGCAGCGGCGGCAAGGGCTCCTTCGGCATGTTGCCGGTAGACAGCGACAACCGCCCCGAAGACGACTACAGCAAACTCGGCGGCGCGGTGAAAATGCGCCTGTTCGATACCGTGGTCAGGGTCGGTGATGTGTTCCCGAAAACCCCGGTGGTGCACTACGGTGACTCACGCCTGCTGCCGGAAAGCTTTCGCGGTGTCACCGTGGAAAATACCAGCCTAGAGGGCTTGAGCCTGCAAGGCGGACGCTTGCATGCCATGAGCCAGCCCACCAACAGCAGCATGCGTGACGGCTTCGCGACGTTTTATGCCGGCAATGTGAATTCGCCGTGGGTCGGTTACTTCGGGGGCGACTATCAACTGAACCCAAACGTGAGCCTCAGCCTTTACAGCAGCCGCTTGAAGGACGCCTGGGATCAGTACTATTTCGGTACGGCGGCCAATTATCCACTGACAGAAGAGGTGTCGGTGTTTGGCGGCTTCAATTACTACAACGCCCAGGATGAAGGCAAAAAACTGCTGGGCGAACTCAACAACAATATCTGGAGTGCCAAGCTTGGGGTGAAGGTCGGCGCGCACCAACTGGCCCTGTCGCACCAGCGCAACAACGGCAACAATGACTTCGATTACCTGCGTCAGTCGGACTCGATTTTCCTCGACAACTCGATCCAGTACAGCGACTTCAACTCGCCCAAGGAGCGCTCCTGGGCCCTGCGTTATGACCTGGACATGCAGACCCTGGGCATCCCGGGCCTGTCGTTCATGACCCGTTATGGCAAGGGCACGGGCGCCGACTACAGCAACGCCAACTCGGTGTATATGCGCCGCGACGCCTTGGGTGACCCGCTCACCGACCAACGCCGCTGGGAGCGCGATATCGAAGCCAAGTACGTGTTCCAGGGCGGTACGTTGAAAGATCTGTCCGTACGCATTCGCCAGGCGACGGTGCGCTCAAGTGCCTTTGAGTCGGACCTGGAAGAATTCCGGCTGATCATGGAATATCCGCTGGCCATCCTCTGATCACACTCAACGGCAAGTGCTTACATTCACTTGCCGTTGACTAGCACTTCTTCACAATTTGCAGCCTGTCAGAACTGTAATATGCGCCTCACGTTCTCGTTAAGTTGAACTTTATATACTGCCTGCATCGACCGGCCGAGGCGATTTCCTGCAACTAACGGCAAAGGTCCTTTGCGGAGAAAGTTTATGAAGCCACTGCATATTTTATTCACCGTTTTACTCAGCACAGCCTCCACCGCGGCACTGGCCGACGACGGCAGTGATCGTTCACGCCAGTTCCTGGCCGAGTTTCGCCAGCAACAGCAACAGATCCATGGCAGCGAAGCCGTGGCCGAGCAAACGCCAGCGCCCTCGGATACACCGGCCCCAGAGGCCATCTGAGCGGCGCACACCGAGCACATTCATCTCTTGAAGCTTTTTTTGTGGAGCTCCTTTGGAAGGAGATGAATTTTTAGCGCCCTTACGGGCGCTTTTTTTTGCCCGCTCGATGCAATCACCTCCCGCCCCTGGCGACTAATTGTCGCACTGGCGCCCAAACAGCGCGATTGCTCGGGATGCGCCTTGACCCTGAAGTAGCTTCAAGGCTCAGAATTTTCCTACATCCAGGACTACAGCCCTTCTCCCGCGTAGCTCCATTCTCCTATTCGCTTATCAGTAAGAGGTCAATCTGTATGCGTATCCTTGTGGTTGAGGACGAGCCAAAAACTGCCGACTACTTGCATCAAGGCTTGAGTGAAAGCGGCTATGTCGTCGATCGTGCCGCCAGCGGCGTCGACGGTCTGCACCTGGCCGGGCAGCACCATTACGAATTGGTGATCCTTGATGTCAACCTGCCTGGCAAGGACGGCTGGCAAGTGCTGGAGCAACTGCGCCGCGACACCACCTTGCGCGTCATGATGCTCACCGCCCGCGGCCGCCTGGCCGACAAGATCAAGGGCCTGGACATGGGCGCCGATGATTACCTGGTCAAACCCTTCGAGTTTCCCGAGTTGCTGGCCCGGGTGCGCACGTTGCTGCGGCGCAGTGAACCCATCGCGTTACCGGAAGTTTTCCGCGTCTCGGACCTGGAGCTGGACCCGCGTCGCCATCGTGCGTACCGGGGCACGCGACGCATTGACCTGACCACCAAGGAGTTCGCGCTGTTGCAGGTTTTGATGCGCCAGAGCGGTGAAGTGCTGACCCGCACGCAGATTATCTCGCTGGTCTGGGACATGAACTTCGACTGCGACACCAATGTGGTGGAGGTGTCGATCAGCCGGCTGCGGGCCAAGGTCGATGACCAGAGCGAGGTCAAATTGATCCACACCATTCGTGGCGTGGGTTACGTACTGGAAGAACGCCCATGAGAACCGGCAGCTTATCCATGCGCCTGGGGCTCACCGTCAGCCTGATGGGCGCAGGCCTGGTGGTGCTGCTGGCGACCCTGGCGTACCTGGCCCTCACCCATGAGCTGGAAAACCTCGCGCGCAAGGGCCTGGAAAGCAAGATGGAACAGATCCAACACAGCCTGCTCCAGGACCTCAACCCCCGAGACATCAGTGCTCGCCCCCATTCTTTGCTGGACCTGGTGATGGGCCACGACAATTTCTACCTGAGTATCATCGGCCCCGCGCCCGCCGACACCGTGCTGCTGAGTGTTGGTGCAAAGCCTCAGGAACCGTTGTTGCTCAACTTTGCAGCGCGCGAACAGTTGAGTTTTCTCAATTGGATCGATGGGCACGGCAATCAGATCCTCAGCGCGTCGAGCCGGATGCGCTTGAGCAGCGGGGATAATGTGCGGGTGCTGCTGTCCCTGAACCGCTCCGACGATCAAGCATTACTCAGTGCCTACCTGCGCTCCACGGTGATCGCACTGCCGCTGCTGTTGATTCTGATCGGCATGGGCGCCTGGTGGCTGGTGCAGCGCGGGCTGGCACCGTTGCAGCAATTCAGCCGCGTCGCCGGCAAAGTCACGACCCAGGACCTGACCCATCGCCTGACCGTCGAGAACCTGCCCAGGGAGCTCAGTGAACTGGCCCAGGGCATCAACTTCATGCTCGATCGCCTGGATGCCGGTGTGCAGCAGTTGTCGCAATTCTCCGACGACCTGGCCCATGAACTGCGTGCGCCCCTGACCAACCTGATGGGCAAGGCCCAGGTCACACTGTCCCGTGCCCGGGCGCCTGAGGACTACAAGTCGGCGCTGGAATCGAGCACCGAAGAGCTGGACCGCCTGGCGCGGATCGTCGCCGACATGCTGTTTCTCGCCCAGGTCAGCCATCCGGCGGCGCGGGCTTCGTTTGAAGCCGTGAGCCTGGCCGATGAAGCCCACCGCGTCATGGAACTGTTTGCCCTGAGTGCCGAAGACAAACAGTTGACCTTGAGCCTGTCCGGCGATGCCTGTGTCCAGGGTGACCGGCTGATGATCCAACGGGCCATTTCCAACCTGCTGTCCAACGCCATTCGCCACAGCCCGGACGGTTCGTGCATTTCGCTGCTGATCGAACCTCACGCCAAGGGGGCCTCGCTGTCGGTGAGCAACCCTGGCGTGGGGATTGAGGCGCAACACCTGCCCCACCTGTTCGAACGTTTCTACCGTGCCGACAACAGCCGCGCCCGCACCGAGGGGGGCACCGGGTTGGGACTGGCAATCGTGCGTTCGATCATGACCTTGCACCAGGGGCAGGCTGATGTCAGTAGCGTGCCGGACGGCATTACCTTGTTCAGGTTGATATTTCCCCACGGGCTTGCCCGCGAATAACGTTGCAGTGTTCTCCCGGCCACCATCCCCAGCCTACACGGGCTCCTCGTCGCGTCGATGAGCCCACTGATACAACGCTGGCAGCACCAGCAACGTCAGCAGCGTCGAAGAAATAATCCCGCCAATCACCACCGTCGCCAGCGGCCGTTGCACTTCGGCGCCGGTGCCGGTGGCCAGGGCCATGGGGATAAAGCCCAGGGAGGCGACCAACGCCGTCATCAACACCGGACGCAAGCGCGTCAGCGCCCCTTCGTTGATCGCCACCGACAACGAGCGCCCTTCCTCACGCAGGTTGCGGATGAAGGCAATCATCACCAGGCCGTTCAGTACAGCCACCCCCGACAGTGCAATGAACCCCACCCCAGCGGAAATCGACAACGGTATATCGCGCAGCCACAGCGCCATGATCCCGCCGGTCAACGCGAAGGGGATCCCGGTGAATACCAGCAGCCCGTCCTTGAGGTTGTTGAACATCATGAACAGCAAGCCGAACACCAGCAGCAATGCCACCGGCACCACCACCCGCAGGCGCTCGGACGCCTCCTTGAGTTGCTCGAACTGGCCACCCCAGGTGGTCCAGTAGCCGGCGGGGATCTTCACCTGCTGCGCCAGCGCACTTTCCGCTTCTGCGACAAACGAGCCGATATCCCGCCCGCGCACGTTGGCGCTGACGATCACCAGGCGCTTACCGTTTTCGCGGCTGATCTGGTTCGGGCCCAGGACCAGGTCCAGGCTGGCGACTTGCGACAAGGCAATAAAACCCAGTTGGCCCGAGGTGTTGCCGGCCAGCGCCGGGATCGGGATCAATAGCCGCGACAAGCCTTCGATATCGGTACGCAGGGTTTCCGATAAACGCACCACCATGTCGAAACGCCGATCACCTTCGTACAGCATGCCGGCCTTGCGCCCGCCCACGGCGACGGCGATGGTGTCTTGCACATCGCCCACATTCAGGCCAAACCGCGCCGCCTTGTCACGGTCGATATTGATGGTCAGCACTGGCAGGCCAGAAGTCTGTTCCACCTTCACTTCCGAAGCGCCATTGAGCTTCTGCAAGGTCTCGGCAATCTCCCCGGCGGTCTTGTTCAGAACGTCCCGATCATCGCCAAACACCTTCACCGCCACATCACTGCGCACCCCGGAAATAAGCTCGTTGAAGCGCAGCTGGATCGGTTGCGACAGCTCGTACTGACTGCCCGGCACAATCGCACTGGCCCGCTGGATCTCGGCGATCAGGGTTTCACGGGACTTCTTCGGATCGGGCCACTGGTCCTTGGGCTTGAGCATCAGGTAGCTGTCGGAAATATTCGGTGGCATCGGGTCGGAAGCGATTTCCGCGGTGCCGGTCCGGGCAAATACCCGCTGGATCTCCGGCACCTGGGCCATCAAGGTTTTTTCCAGTTGCTGCTGCATCTGTACCGACTGCGTCAGGCTGGTGCCCGGCACACGCATGGCTTGCTGGGCAAAGTCACCTTCGCTGAGGCTGGGGATAAACTCGCTGCCCATGCGGCTGGCCACGGCGCCAGACACCACAATGGTCAACAGCGCCAGGCCGAACGCCCAGCTACGGTGCGCCATCACCCAATCCAGCACCGGCGCATAGCCCCGGCGTGCAGTGCGCATTACCCAGTTCTCTTCTTCCTTGACCTTGCCGGTGACGAACAGCGCAATGGCCGCCGGGACGAAGGTCACCGACAGAATCATCGCGCCGAGCAATGCCACCACCACGGTGAAGGCCATCGGGTGGAACATCTTCCCGGCCACCCCGGTCAGGGCAAAGATCGGCAGGTACACCACCATGATGATCAACTGCCCGAAGATCAGCGCACGACGCGCTTCCTTGGCGGCGGCGAATACTTCGTGCAGGCGCTCACTGCGCGTCAGCAGGCGACCATGGCGTTGCTGCGCATGGGCCAGGCGACGGATGGCGTTCTCCACGATCACCACCGCGCCATCGACGATAATCCCGAAATCCAGCGCGCCAAGGCTCATCAGGTTGGCGCTGACTTTGTTGGTGAACATCCCGGTAAAGGTGAACAGCATCGCCAGCGGGATCACCATCGCGGTGATCAGCGCCGCGCGGATATTGCCCAGGAACAGGAACAGAATCACGATCACCAGCAGCGCACCTTCGAAGAGGTTTTTCTTCACGGTGGCGATGGCTTTTTCTACCAGGTTGGTGCGGTCGTAAACCGTGACCGCCACCACGCCTTCAGGCAGGGAGCGGTTGATCTCTTCGAGCTTTTTCGCCACGGCCTGGGACACGGTGCGGCTGTTTTCGCCGATCAACATGAACACTGTGCCGAGCACCACTTCGCGGCCATTTTCGGTGGCCGCGCCGGTGCGCAACTCACGGCCGATATCGACCTGAGCCACATTGCGCACGCGGATCGGCGTACCGTCGACAGTGTTGATGACGATATTGGCAATGTCGTCGATGGACGCCACTTGCCCCGGCGCACGGATCAGCAACTGTTCGCCACTGCGCTCGATATAACCGGCACCGACGTTGGCGTTGTTACGCTCAAGCGCCGTCACCAGGTCGTTCAAGGTCAGGTTGTAGGCCGCCAGGCGCTTGGGGTCCGGGGCGACCTGATATTCCTTGGCGAAACCACCAATGGTATTGATCTCGGCCACGCCGGGCACGTTGCGCAACTGCGGCTTGATGATCCAGTCCTGGATCACCCGCAGGTCCGTTGGCGTATAGGCCGAGCCATCTTCCTTGCGTGCGCCGTCTTCAGCTTCCACGGTCCACAGGAAAATTTCCCCAAGGCCCGTGGAAATCGGCCCCATCGCCGTTTCAATACCGTCCGGCAACTGCTCGCGGGCCACCTGCAAGCGTTCGTTGACCAGTTGCCGGGCGAAGAACAGGTCGGTGCCGTCCTTGAAGATCACCGTGACCTGGGACAGCCCCGAACGCGACAGCGAACGGGTCTGCTGCAAGCCTGGCAAGCCGGCCATCGCGGTTTCAATGGGAAAGGTGATGCGCTGTTCGGTTTCCAGCGGTGAAAAACCGGCCGCCGCCGAGTTGATCTGCACCTGGACGTTAGTGATATCCGGCACTGCGTCGATGGGCAGTTTCTGGTAGCTGGCGATGCCGACACCGGCCATCAACAACACCGCCAGCAACACGATGATGCGCTGCTCGATGGCAAATTGAATCAGACGTTCAAACATGGGGAATCACTCGCAGGATCAATGGGCGTGCTCGGCCGAAGCCTTGCCCAGCTCGGACTTGAGGACGAAGCTGCCAACGGTCGCCACCTGTGCACCGGCCTCCAGGCCCTGGCGCACTTCGACAAAGCCGTTTTCACTGACACCCAGCTCAACGTGGCGGGTGATGAAGCCTTCGGCGGTGCGCACAAACAGCGACGGTTTGTCTTCCACAGTCTGGATCGACTCCACCGGCACGGTGACCGCCGCCGAGTAAGTTTCCGTGGCCACCTGCACCGCCACGAACAACCCGGGGCGCCAGGAGTCGTCGGGGTTGGCCACGCTGACCCGCACCGTTGCGGTACGCGTCTGCTCACCCAGCAAGTTGCCGACATAGGCCACGGTGCCCATCACGTCGGTGCCCATTTCCGTGGAGCTGACCTTCACCGGTTTACCGACCTGGACCTTGTTCAGATCCTTGGGGAACACACCAAACGTGACCCACACCTGGGACAGGTCCGACAAGGTAAAGGCGGCGCTGGTCTCACTCACCACCTCGCCGACGCCCAGGTGTTTTTCCACGACCACGCCCGCAAACGGCGCACGCAATTCATAGCGATTGCCGCCGGCCAGGACCGCGCTGCCACTCAGGGCGTTCATCTTTTGCCGCGCGTTGTTCAGGGCGATCTCGGCTTCTTGCAGGGTCTGGCGCGCCAGCAGGTAATCCTGCTCGGCAGAGATCTTGTCCTGCCATAACTGGCGCTCGCGCTGGAAGGTGGTGCGGGCCAGTTCGACCCGGCGCTCGCTGGCCGCCAACTCACTGCGCTGATCAGAAATCTGCTGGCTGGCGATCACCGCCAACAGCTCACCCTGCTTCACCTTCTGCCCGAGGTTGACCTTCACCGACTCCACCACGCCCGCCGCACGCGGCACGATGTGGGAGGTGCGGTCCTCATCGAATCGCACCTCGCCCGGCAACGACAGCAACGTGCTGATTTGCCGGGGCTGAGCCTTGGCCAGTTGAATACCGGCGGCCTGGATCTGCTGCTCATTGAGCACCAGCGCGCCCTCTTCCTCTTCCTCCACCGGCGCTTCGACGCTCGCTGCAGGTGCCGGTGCCGGTGCCGAAGGTGCAACGCTGGTAGCCGGCCAAAACACCATCGCCCCAAGGGCAATGGCCACTGCGACGGCCAGAGCCAGGCCTTGTTGTTTGTTCATGGGGAACTCCTGAAAGATCAAATGCGGGCGAGGTCGCCGTAAATCCGTTCGATGCGCACCCAGGCGTCGGTGGCCTGGGCGAGTGCGGCGAGGTATTGGGTGCGGGCTGCGATCAAGGTGCGCTGGGCGTCGAGCACATCGAGGAAGTTAAACTTGCCCATCTCAAAGCCACGGGTGGCGCTGTCCACCGCACTTTGGGCGGCAGGCAGGATCACTTGGTTGAAGGCCCGCACTTCACTGTTGGCGGTCGACCACAGGTCCAGGGCCTGGCGGGTTTCGGTGCGCAGGCGCAGTTCGGTGGCGTTGCGCAGGTCGCGCGCCTGGTCGGCACGGCGGCTGGCGGCCAGTACATTGCCCTGGTTGCGGTTGAACAGCGGGATCGGCATCGACACACCTACCAGGTTGACGCGCTCGCGGACGCTGGCGTCGTACTGGCTGCCGATGGACACGTCGAGGTCGGGAATCCGCTGGGCCTTTTCCAGGCCCAGGCCGGCTTCACGCTGCTGGATTTGCAGTTCAGCCAGACGCAGTTCGGCGGTGTTTTCCAGGCGCGCCAGCAGCTGTGTGCTGGACGGCAATGCCGGAATGGCTGAAGCGCCAGCCTCGACGCGCTGGAAATCGGTATTGGCGTTGCCGGTGATCGCCGCCAGTCGGCGATAGGCATCGGTCACGCCGATCTCGGCACGGCTGCGTTCCAGGCGGATTTCCGAGAGCTGTACCTGCGCGCGGGTGGCTTCGACCGGCGACGACTTGCCCGCCGTGACTCGGCCATTGGCAACCACCAGCCCGCGCTCGGCCAGCGCGACTGAACGCTGGGCCAGCTCCAGGCGTTCCTGGGCCCGCAGGGCGCCATAAAAGCCATCGATGACCTCGGCCCGCAACAGGTTGCGGCGCTGCTCCAGCTCCTGGGCGGCCGCATCTTGTGCCCGCGAAGCCACATCAATCCGCGCCCCACGCTTGCCACCCAGCTCCAGGGTCTGGGTCAGCTTGAGGGTGGTGGTGCGGGTGCTGCGGCGGGTGTCTTCGGCGTCCCAGGAGGCCACCGGGTTGGGGATCAGCCCGGCCTGCTGCCGACCGCCCTGGGCGATGTCGATTTCCCATTGCGCGGCGGCCAGGTCCGGGTTGTCGGCAAAGGCACTTTGCAGGGCCGATTCGAGGGTCAGGGTATTGGCGCTGGCCACTTGGACCATCGCCAATACCCCTATGAAGGAGCACACAATTGTTCTTAAAAACGTTGGCATAGCAAGCGTTCCACACCCATGAGTTGGCGGATAAATCCAAGCACGGGCAATGTAACTTTCGCCACTTATCAGAGGGGTGGCCAGAACATTACAAATCCGTTAGCAAAGGCTCTGGAACGGGCTTTTGCTTTAACCTTCGCGGCAACACGCTGATACTTTCCCCTGCCCCGAGGCACGCTCGACATGCGAATCCTGGTTATCGAAGATGAACTGAAAACTGCCGATTACTTGCATCAGGGACTGAGCGAAAGTGGCTATGTGGTGGACTGCGCGGCCAGCGGTGCCGACGGCTTGCACCTGTCCAGGCAACACACCTATGAACTGGTGATTCTGGATGTGAACCTGCCACTGATGGACGGTTGGGATGTGCTGCAGCGGATCCGCCAGACCAGCAACACCCGCATCATGATGTTGACTGCCCAAGGGCGCCTGGCCGACAAGATCAAGGGCCTGGAACTGGGCGCCGATGACTACCTGGTCAAGCCTTTCGAGTTTCCCGAACTGCTGGCCAGGGTCCGCACCCTGATGCGCCGCAGTGTCGAGGCCGCCGTGCCGGACGTACTGCGGGTGGGCGACCTGGAACTGGACCAGGGCCGCCACCGGGCCTTTCGCGGCAACCAGCGCATTGACCTGACTACCAAGGAGTTTGCGTTGCTGCACTTGCTGATGCGCCAGAGCGGCGTGGTGCTGTCGCGCACGCAAATCATCTCGTTTGTGTGGGACATGAACTTCGATTGCGACACCAACGTGGTCGAGGTCTCGATCCGCCGCCTGCGCGCGAAGATCGATGACCCGTTCGAGCGCAAGTTGATCCACACCTTGCGCGGGGTTGGTTATGTGTTGGAAGACCGCGAATAGCGGTCAGTGCGCGATCGGTTCCTGATGAAAACCCTCGCCTTCGATCTGGAGGGTGACGTGGGAAATATCGAATTGTTCATGCAGCAACTCTGTCACCTGGGCCAGGATCTGTTGTTCGCTGCCCAGTGCCGGGTCCGCTACCAGATGGGTGCTCAGCACGTTTTTACCGCTGGTCAGGGCCCAGACATGCAGGTCGTGCACCTCCTTGACCCCAGGCACAGCGCAGATGGCCTGCTCCACTGCGTCGATATCAATACCGTCCGGCACACCTTGCAGCAGCACGTTCATGCTTTCCTTGAGCAGCGTCCAGGTTCTTGGCAGGACCCAGAAACCAATCGCTGCGGCTACCACCGAGTCGACCCAGGCCCAGCCGGTGAACATGATCACCACCGCCGCCAGGATCACCCCGATGGAACCGAGCATATCGCTCCAGACTTCCAGGTAGGCACCCTTGACGTTCAGGCTTTCATCGCTGGCGGCGCTGAGCAGGCGCATGGAAATCAGGTTGACGATCAGCCCCAGCACGGCAATCACCAGCATGCCGGTGGACTGGATTTCGGCCGGTGCCTGCAAGCGCTGGTAAGCCTCATAGAGGATGTAGAACGCCACCACGAACAACAACAGCGCATTGAACGCCGCCGCCAGGATCTCGAAACGGGCATAACCAAAAGTGCGTTTGCGGTCAGCGGCGCGCTTGGCGACCTGGATCGCCACCAGGGAGATGGCCAGGGCCAGGGTGTCGGTCATCATGTGCGCGGCGTCGGACAACAGCGCCAGGCTGCCGGTGACAAAGGCGCCGATCACTTCGGCAATCATGAAGCTGCCGGTCAGCCCCAGGGCCAGCCATAACTTGCGTTCGTGGCCTGCGCGTACGGTGGCGTGGTTGTGTCCTGCGCTCATGGAATGTCCTCAAGGGGGGGATGTGCGCTGATCATAGAGCGATAAATGGAAACCTTCGGTATGGATTTCATTATTGTCATGCTGCGGCCATCAGGGTGTTAGCCAAGCAAGACATAGGGGGGCTGTCAAACACCTTGCCCAGTACAACAAGGATCAAAGGTGGGAGCTGCGTGTATCCAATCACGCCAGCGCGCCACGCCGGCCAAACCGCAACGCGCTGGCCACGCCGACCGCGCCCATCACCACGCAATACCCGACGCAAATCCACGGGCTGGTGGGCATTAATGCAATCAGCATCAGCGGTGTCGTGCTCGCCCACAGCGCGTAGGCAATGTTGTAGGTAAAGGAAATCCCCGACACACGGATCTGCGCCGGAAACAGGCTGACCATCACCGATGGCACTGCGCCCACCACCCCGCAACTCAACCCGGCAACGGCATATGCCGCACCCAGCCACACGCCGCCGGCGATCAGGCTGGCGTAGAGCACGGCGATACCGACCGGCAACAGCAGGCTGTAGACCAGCACCGCGCGCCAGGCGCCAATGCGATCCACCAACAGGCCGGCGAGCACGCAACCGATATTCAGGAAGACGATGCCCAATGCGCTCAGGGCGAAGGTGTGGCTGGGGCTCATGCCGAAGGTTTTCTGCATCATGGTCGGGGTGATCACGACCAGCACCACCACCGCCGAGGTCAGCACGCAGGTCAGGAGCATGGCCGGCAACAGCGCTTGCCGGTGGTCGCGCAATACCGTGCGCAGCGGCAGTTCGGCGTCGGCCTGGCGGCGCGCCTGCATGGCCAGGAATACTGGGGTTTCGCTGAGCCAACGGCGCAGCCAGACACCAATCACGCCAAACACACCGCCCAACAGAAACGGAAAGCGCCAGGCGTAGTCGAGGATTTGTTCAGCGGTGAACATCTGCGCCAGCAAGGTCGCCGTCAATGCCCCCAGCAGGTAACCGAAGGTCAGCCCGGCTTGCAGGAACCCCAAGGCATAACCGCGATGGTTGGCAGGGGCGTGCTCGGCGACGAAGACCCAGGCGCTGGGCACTTCACCGCCCACCGCCGCGCCCTGCAACACCCGCAGCGCCAGTAGGATCAGTGGCGCGAAATAGCCGATTTGCGCGTAGGTCGGCATGATCCCGATCAGCAGGCACGGCAACGCCATCATCAGGATGCTCAGGCTGAACACCCGCTTGCGCCCCAAGTGATCGGCAAAGTGCGCCATCAGGATGCCACCCAGTGGTCGCGCCAGGTAGCCGGTGACGAAAATCCCGAAACTCTGCAGCAGGCGCAGCCATTCGGGCATTTGCGGAGGGAAGAACAACTGGCTCAGGGTCAGGGCAAAAAAGACGAAGATGATGAAGTCGTAGATTTCCAGGGCACCGCCCAAGGCGGCCAGGCCCAGGGTTTTGTAGTCGGAGCGGGAAAAACGCTGCGCCTGTGGATAAGTGCTGGCAGTCATGGAGAAGCTCGGCAGACAAACGAAAAGGCGTGCAGGTTATGAGCTGGGCCGGGTCCTGGCAATCGCCGCGGATATATTCGTTTTACTCATTGATCCATGAAAATAACAACATTCCCAAATAAATGGCCTTGGGCCAAGATGCCTGCAATCCGCCCCATAATAAATACAAGAGGTAAATAACGTGGCCGATCCTATCGAAGAAAGCCGCTATGCCCGCTTTGCCCTGCGTTGCTCGAACTTTGCCGAACGCTGGTTTCCTGACTCCTGGGTGTTTGCCGCCCTCGCCGTGATCATTGTCGCCGTGGCGGCATTGGGCATGGGCGCGGCACCGACCGACGCCGCCAAGGCCTTTGGCGATGGTTTCTGGAGCCTGATCCCATTCACCATGCAAATGGCCTTTGTGGTAATTGGTGGCTATGTGGTCGCCAGCTCGCCGCCGGCCGTGAAGTTGATCGACCGCCTGGCGCGCATCCCGAAAAACGGCCGCTCGGCCGTGGCGTGGGTGGCACTGATCTCGATGGTTGCCTCGCTGCTCAACTGGGGCCTGTCCCTGGTGTTCGGCGGGTTGCTGGTGCGGGCCCTGGCCCGGCGCACGGATTTGCGCATGGACTATCGCGCCGCTGGCGCGGCGGCCTACCTGGGCCTGGGTGCCGTCTGGGCGCTGGGGCTGTCGTCATCGGCTGCGCAATTGCAGGCCAACCCGGCCAGCTTGCCGCCGTCGATCCTGGCAATCACCGGGACCATCCCCTTCACTGACACCATCTTTCTGTGGCAATCGGGCGTGCTGCTGCTGGCGCTGATCGTGGTCTCGCTGATCATTGCCTACGTCACCGCACCGGGCCCCAATTCGGCGCGTGACGCCAAGGCTTGCGGCGTGGACCCGGCATTCAACCTGCCCAAGCCACAACCGCCAAGCCGCCCGGGGGAATGGCTGGAACACAGCCCATTGCTGACCATCCTGCTGGCGCTGCTGGCCGCCGGCTGGCTGTTCCACGAGTTCTCGACCAAACCTGCGATCAGCGCGATTTCGGGGCTCAACACCTATAACTTCCTGTTCATCATGGTCGGCGCCCTACTGCACTGGCGCCCGCGCAGCTTCCTCGACGCGGTCACCCGCGCGGTGCCGACCACCACCGGGGTATTGATCCAGTTCCCGCTGTACGGCTCCATCGCGGCGCTGATGACCGTGGTCAAGGGCGGTGACGGCCAGACCCTGGCCCACCATATCTCGACCTTTTTCACCTCCATCGCCTCCCACGACACCTATGCGCTACTGATGGGCGTGTACTCGGCGGTACTGGGGTTCTTCATCCCGTCGGGCGGTGGCAAGTGGATCATCGAAGCACCGTATGTGATGCAAGTGGCCAATGACCTGCAATATCACCTGGGCTGGGCCGTGCAGATCTACAACGCCGCCGAGGCCCTGCCGAACCTGATCAACCCGTTCTATATGCTGCCGTTGCTGGGGGTACTGGGCTTGAAGGCGCGGGACTTGATCGGGTTTTCGTTTGTGCAGTTGCTGGTGCATACGCCGCTGGTGCTGTTTTTGCTGTGGGCGCTGGGGACGACGTTGAAGTACATGCCGCCGGTGATGCCTTAACCCTTGAGAGGCGCCCCCGTCATTGCGACGGGGGCACTAACTGCCTTTACTTAAGTTTACCGATAAACCCGCTAGATATTTCAAACAGGGAACCAAAAACTTCTGAAAACCACCTAACAGTGTCTTTTAGAATTCTCAAAAACACAAAATCAAACTAAGAGACGACCATATAAGCTTTAGAACTACAACTAGAGGTATTCATATGAAGATCACACCTTCAACTAATACACTAACACCTCAAAGCATGACAGAGGCCAGCAACACTCAAGATACTCACAAACAGAAACAACCGAAATTGAGAAAATTCATACAATTTATACCAGCTTTCGGCAAACCGAAAGGACGCGTAATATATTCAGAGTCCAATCCCAACCCGAGCATTTTCAAACCGGTTGTAAAGTTTACAAAATCCCCAACCTAGCTCATTGCTGAAAAAACTAAAGCCATAAATTTTTGACTCGACGATTATATAGGCTGCGAGAACTTCAACAATCTTCAAAGTCGTCAAAGTGTTTGGCTTCGCAGCCTGTATTGAACACGTCTATTCATAAAGCACCAACATCCCATTACCCGGGTGCTCTCATTGCAAGCTCATGGCAACCTGAGCAATACGCAGCATTTCACCGCTCCCTGCAAAAAACCGCATTTCCCGACGCATTTTCCCGGTCAGCCGCTACTGTGTGAGGGTAGGCATTCATCCCGCGCAGACGGGCTTTAGCTGACAAGGAAACACACATGTTTAAATCGACCAGGCTGTCCTTCACCTTTGTCGCACTTACTGTGAGCACGGTCTTACAAGCCGATGTCGAACTCGACCTGGGCACCGCGCAACGGGTCACGCAATTGTTCGCCTACCCCAACAATTGCAGTGTGATCTGCTTTCGCCCATGGACCCTGGAACAGACGGTTGAGCATTACCTCAACCAGAGTTTGCAGCGCGACGGCTACAGCCGGGCCCGCGTCAGTGTGAAGGCCAACGAGGATAAGGTGCTGGCCCACTTTACCGGCGTACCCGATGGCTATGGCCAGTCCTTGACCTCGCTGTTGAACACCGCTGACCTGGCCTACCAGGGCGCCAGCCGGCTGAACCGTGATGGCAAATGGCAATTTAGCTGGTACCTGTTCCTGCCACTGGGCATGGCCCTGGAAAACCGCAAGAGCATCGAGTTGATGCATTTCCCGCCGGATTATTCCCTGACCCATTACCAGGACTACCTGGAATCAGCCACCACCGACCGTTGGGCGACGTTACTGACCGCCAACGGTATACCCGCGACCCAGACCCCGGAATACCAGACCATCATCGATATTGCGCCGATTGCCGCGCCCTCATCGGCCGGCAAGGACCTGGAAGGTGTCTATGGCTATTTCACCGAGTACCAGACACGTATCGTCAGGGAACTGAGCCTGCACCCCAGCGGTTCACTGCCGATGCTGGCCTTTGGCGCGCCGGTGCGCAGTTGGGTCAAGCAACAATACGGGACAACTGTCGGGGTCCTGGGCCTGGCGCAGATCAACCCGGTGCCAGACAGCAAAGTCGCGGTACTGGGGGCCAATCACCCCAGTTACATCTGGTACGCCGCCAACCCGGACAGCTACGACGGTGACGAACAGAAAGCCGACGAGGCCGGCTTGAAAGTCATGGCCCAGGACTTGAGCGCAGCCTGCTGGCAGGCCGGGATGGGCCAGAAACCCGCCAGCGACCCCAATGTGTTGCTCAAGGGCTGCATGAAGACCTGGCAGGTCACGCGCAACGAGCAGACCTGCGAACTGTTCTACACCTCGGTTCGCGAGTTATCCCCTGATCAGGCCAAGGAAAAATGCACGACTCCGTCGGTCAGGACTCAGCTCAAGCGCCTGAAAAGCCCCATGCCAGAAGCCTCTGTCGCAGCGCCCGCCCTTTAACCGCGCCATTGGCTCTACACAAAAAACGCCGATATTCACTGTCAGATTTGACAGTAGATATCGGCGTCCACTTGCGTAAATCTTGGGTCGTGCCCATTTGCTGTACGACTGGCAGTCATATCACCACCAGGAGGTCGATGCAGCCCGACAAGGAGTCCTATGAAAACCCAGGCCATGGACGAGGTGCCAGTTGCTGCGAGTGACTGTCTTTATCCGTTCGCAACCCTGCTGGCCAAAAACGGCTACCCCTCGCCCCGACACTTCGAGGTGGTACGCACCAGGAACGGTCGCGCAACCGGGATCAAGGCCAAGGTCGCCTTCGACAGCCGCGTGCGCATCGCCAGGATTTCCGGGCACGCCCTAGGTGAACGGCGCTTGCATACGCTGCAGGTGTCTTCGCGCATCCACTTGTACGACCCGTGGTTCAGCGGCCTGCTCCTGCATTCGTGCGACCCGAATGTGTTTCTCGACATCAGCGAGCTGGAGCTATGGTCGATCCAGGCCATCCGCCCCGGCACCCTGCTGACGATGGATTACGCCACCACCGAAGACGTGCTGCACCAGCAGTTCCCATGCCGCTGCGGCGCCGGGAACTGCCGGGGCTGGATCACCGGCATGAAAGAGCCCTTGAACGCCGAGGGCCAGTTGTTCATGGAACAGTGGCGCCAGCGCAAGCGCTATTAAATGGCCTCTATCGGGCGCAGGCGGTATTGCGGCGGCAGTTGCTCAAACCCGGTGATGGTGGCGTTGAGGCTTTTCCAGCGACCGTCCTTGATCCCGTAGATGCAACCGTGGATCGACAGGCTCTGCCCACGGTGCCAGGCGTTCTGCACAATGCTGGTGTGACCGACATTGGCCACTTGCTGGATGACATTGAGTTCACACAGGCGATCGACGCGTTCCTCTTCGGTGGGCAACTGGGCCAGCACTTCGCGGTTCTCGTAGTACAGGTCGCGGATCGAACGCAGCCAACCGTCGATCAGGCCGAACTGGCGGTCCTGCATCGAGGCACGCACGCCGCCGCAGCCGTAGTGGCCGGTGACCAGGATATGTTTGACCTTGAGCACATCCACGGCGTACTGGATCACCGACAGGCAGTTGAGGTCGGTATGCAGCACCACATTGGCCACGTTGCGGTGTACAAACAGGTCGCCTGGCAACATGCCGACGATCTCGTTGGCCGGCACCCGTGCGTCCGAACAGCCGATCCACAGGTATTCCGGGGTCTGCTGGCGGGCGAGCTTGGCGAAGAATTCGGGATCTTCCTGTTTGATCGCATCCGCCCAGCGTTCGTTGTTATCAAGCAGGTCTTGTAGTTCGTTCATCAGGTCAGCCTCAGGAATCATGCGCAGGTATGACAGACGACCACCCGTCGAGGTCACGCTCGGGGGTAGATAGGCACACTATAACCCCGACAGCATGAGCAATTACGACGCCAAAAAGGCTGAAGGTGATGATAAAAACAGCCCGCTCCCACACAAGCCCTGTCTACAGGGAATGCTGTTTCAGTCGACCAGGGTGCAAGCCATGACCACTGCGTCTTCGCGACCACCCGCGACCGGGTAGTAGTCGCGACGGCGGCCGATTTCGTTGAAGCCGTAGCGCTCATACAGGCGGAATGCGCCGGTATTGCTGTCGCGCACTTCCAGGAAGCATTCCCGCGCGCTGGCGGCATACGCCCGGGACATCAGGTGTTCCAGCAATGCCAGGCCCAGGCCACGGCCCTGGTTTTCCGGTTTGACGGTGATGTTCAGCAAATGCGCTTCATCGAGGATAATCTGCACTACGCCGTGGCCTACCTGCTGCTCGCCTTCGAACATCAGCCAGATCTGGTACTTGCCCAGCCCGTCGAGAAAGATGCCACGGGTCCAGGGGTGGCTGAACGCCGCGTATTCGATTTTCAGCACGGCATCGAGGTCAGCCTCGATCATCGGGCGGAAGGATAAAGCCTCACTCATCGGTTGTTTTCCAGCGCGCCATCAGCCGGCGCATGGCTTGCCAGACATCAGCCTTACGCTGTGGCTCTTCCATTAATAATTCCAGGCCCGGCAAGGCCCAGACCGAGCCCAGGCCGTCGATCTGCAGCTCGCGGTACCAGGCCTCGGCATTCGCCTCACCGGCAAACCGCACGGCGGGCAGGCCGATCAGCCACAGGCAGACACAAGGTTCATCTTCCAGGCGCGCCGAGACAAAACCTTGCACGAAGTCACGCGCGGCGTCCGGGCCCTGGTCCATATTGCCGCGCACCAGCAACGGCCAGCGCACCGGCTCGCCGACGATCTGCGGGCTGTCGGGCAGGCCGGCGGCGCGCAGCATGTCCTTGAGCAGCAGATAGGCAGGGTCGCGGGCCTGGAAACGTTCGCCGGTCGGCAACTCCACCAACAACAAACAGCGCCCGGCCCGCAACAGTTGCAGGGCAAAGCGTGGCGGCGGTACGACCGCAGCCTTGGCGACCGGCGCCGGGGCATCGTCGGCCACTGCCGCGACCTTGGGCGCCGCTGACGGGCGCGGCACTTCGATCTTGACCCGCTCCGATGGGCGCACGGGCGCTTCAGTCGTGGGCTTGACGACCGCAACCGGCGCCGCCGCTTCCTCGCCCGAAGCGTCGAACGGCTCGAACGGTTCCAGCGCTTGCAGCAGTTCGGGCCGCGACGGTGCGGCAAAGGGCAATTCGGTGCGCGGCAGCCAGTTGACCACCTGCATGGCGGTCAAGTAAGCGCGACGTCGGGACTCGATAAGCAAGGCTCGGCCACTTGTGGATAACTAAAGAGCGCAGATTCTACCGCCCTTCGGCAACGATCGCCCACCGTTGATGCTTTTCTCTGCATTCCTGAGTGTCCATCGCGAACGCGCCCTGACCGGCTGTGGATAAATCCCGCGCCTGATGCAGTACAATCGCTGCTTTTAATCGCCAACCAGCCGGCCATTCCGATGATCGAACCCAAGCGCGTCTTGCGCGCCCTCGCCGAACACTGGGCCCTGCTTGAGCCACTGTGCGAACACTTTGACCAAGGCACCCTGAGCCTTGGCGAGTTGCGCGCGCAACTGGCGGCCCAACAACTGGACAGCACGCCACAGGACATCACCAGCCTGCTGGACGTGTGGATTCGCCTGGATATCCTGGTACCTGTCGCCAAGAGCCCGAACCGTTTCGAGCTCAATGCGCAGATCCATGACTTCCTGGCCTATCTTCGCAAGGAGCACCGGCTAGGCCTGTGCCTGGAAATCGAAGCCTACCTGCGCCATCTTGAGCGCTTGGCCGGCTATATCCAGGACGCCTTCGACATCCGCGACGGCCATGACCTGGCCCGTCAACTGCGGCTGTTGGACATGCGCGTGCGTGACGTGCTGAAAAAACTCGCCAACGACGAACAGGCCCTCGCGGCCGTAGCCGACCGCGCCAAGACCAGCGACCGGCAGATCCCGTTGCGCCAGCGCTATGCCGAGGTCCTGGCGACCTGGGACGAGTACGTCGAGCCGATGATTCAACTGGTGAACGCCGACGGCGCCTTCGAGCAAGGCGTGCGCAAGGTGGAAAACGTGCTGCTGCGCATGCTCACCGAGCAGCAGCGCCTGGGCCACCTGGTGGATGACGACATGTTGCTGCGCACCCACGCGCGCATCCTCGAAATGCAGACCAGCGCCCAGTTGACCTTGCGTCATGCCCGGGAACTGCTGCTGCCGCTGCGTGAAGAAGCACGCCGGCACAACGCCGTGACCCGTGGCGCCGCCTTGGCTCTGTCGGCGATCCGGCGCAAGGGCCTGGACGCCGTGCCGCAAGCGGCGATGCCAATGTTTACCCGGCCGCAAAGTACCTTCCTCGGCAGTGCCAGCCAGGTGGAGGCTTATGTGTATGCCCTGGCAAACTTCGAACCAAAACCTGCGCGTTTCCCCAAGGCCCACAAATCCCACAAGGGCGAAGCCCAGCGTGCGCCGCGTACGGTCAAGGAGATGCTGGAGCGTTGCGAAGACGCCCTGCCGATGCCGGACCTGATGACCTGGCTGCTGGAACAGGAACCGGACGGTGCCACCGACGAGTTGCTGTACTGGTTCTCGCGCCTGTCGCGGGAAAAGCGTTTCAAGCGCGAGCGCCTGGAACGCCAGGATTACCATACTCACGAGCATCAGGTCAGCCTGCGCTCATTCGCCCTGCTCCCGGCCACTGACGCGGCCGAGCACTCTGCGAGCACCCCTCATGCATCTTGATCTATCCGAACTGTCCCAACTGGCGCCGATCTTTCGCGAGTTGTTCAAGGGTTACCACGTCAGCCGCCGCGACCCGGAGCTGTACGCACAACTGTCGAACTTCCAGGACCAGTACCGCACGCTGTTCAAGGCCCTGGGCTTTGAGCTGGTGTGCGATACCCGTGGTTTCTACTACTTCGTGCCGGACACCGCCGTAGCTGCCGCGCAGGTCAACAAGACCGCACAGCGCCTGGCACTGTTCACCTTCATCATCGTCGAACACCTGGCCGACCAGGGCCGCGACCCGATTGCCGTGCTGGATGGTGGCAGCCTGGGCCGCGATGAGTTGCCCTCCTTGCTGGAGAAATACCGCGACCTGTTTATCCAGGCCGAAGTGCAGACCCAGGAAGAGTTGGAAGAAAAAATCATGCGCCGCATGACCCAGCTCGGCTTTGCCAGTGAAGATAACGGCGTCTACCGCTTCCTGCCGCCGATGCACCGTTTCCTCGACGTGTGCCTGTCGGTCCAGGCCGACCGCGACCTGGCGGCCAGCGTGCACAGCGTGCTGCCGTTGCCGGCGCCGGTGATCATCGACGAAGACAGCGATGAAAAACTGCTGCAGACCGATGACCCGCTGGACCTCAGTGACTTTGCCGATGACAGCGAAGAAGACGCCCTGGCCCGCGCCATTGCCGAAGAACAGGAGACCGATGCATGAGCAAGGAACGCTACGGCATTCGCCGCTTCGCCTTATTGAACACCGCCGGCTACAGCCTGGGCCTGTTCCCGCTGGAAGAGCCGTTGTCGGTGTATGGCGCGAACAACCTCGGTAAATCGGCATCGATCAACGCCTTGCAGTTCCCGATCCTGGCGCGCATGTCGGACATGAGCTTCGGCAAGTACACCCTGGAACAGTCGCGACGCTTCTACTTTGCCACCGACACCAGCTATATTCTCGTCGAAGTATCCCTGCCCCATGGCCCCCATGTAATCGGTGTGGTCGGTCGCGGCCCGGGCGGTGGTTTCGGTCACCAGTTCTTTGCCTACGCCGGCAAACTGGACCTGGCCCACTATCAGAAGAACGATACCTGCCTGCGCCAGAAAGAACTGTTCACCAACCTTGAGCGCGAAGGCCTGAAAGCCTATGAACTCAAGCCCGATGAACTGCGCCGCTTGCTGGTCGGCGGGCATACCTCGATCCCGCTGGACCTGACCCTGATTCCGCTGCGCTCCACCAGCGAGCAGAGCCTGAAGACCTTCCGCGCGCTGTTTATCAACCTGCTGCACATGCGCGAAATCACTGCGGCCAAGCTCAAGCAACTGTTCCTTGATGCGTTCGAGCACAGCCTGCGCTCGGGCAGTGTGGATTACATCGCCGCGTGCGAAGAAGCCTTCCGCGATGTGCGGCGCATGGAGCAGGACTACAACTCCCTGGTCGCTGCGGGCCCTCTGGTGGAAGCGCTTTCCAACGGGGTGAAGCAGCGCGAAGTCCTGCGCGGCAAACTGCACCGTTTGTCGCCATTGCTCGATTCGCTGCTGGGCACCTGGTCGGACTACGCCAGTGCACGCAAGGAAGAGCTGACGATCCAGGCTGAACATTACCGCAACGAGCAGGATGCACTGCAGAACGATCAGCGCGGTGGCACCCAGGAACTGATGCGCCTGGAGCGGGAAATCAGCGGTATTCAACGCTGGCTGGGCGAGCTGTCGGTGCTCAAGCATCGCTTTGCGCTGGTCGATGACGTCAAGGTCCTGGAGCAGCAACTGCTGGCGGCCAAGGATGCGCACGACGAACTGGCCGGCGCCCTGGCGCAGTCGCGACAGTTCAGCGCCGAAGATCTGGATGAGCGCCTGCGCGACCTGGAAAAACGCCTGAAGTCGGTCAAGCAGCAACTCGATCACGCCGACAACAACAGCTACGCCAAACTTCGGGAAGAATTCTCACAGCAGGACGTCGAGCGTCTGATGCGCCTGTTCAACAGTTCGCTGTTCAGCCTGCCACTGGGCGAACATGGCATCACCCTGGATGAAGACGGCCAGTGGGTCAAATCCCTGGAACTGATCCTTGATGGCTTCACCGGCGAGCGCTTTGAAGTGCCGGGGCTGTCCATCGACATCTCGCACATCGAGCCACCGGCATTGCAGGCCCTGGCCGATCGTGCGGCATTGCGCGACCAGAAAGAGCGCCTGGAAAAAGAACTCAAGCAACTCAAGACCCAGCAAGCCGTGGCCTCTGACCGGGCGGCGAGCAAGACTCAGACTGAAGCGCTGTACCAGCAGGTACTGGATGCGCAGAAAGCCCTGGAAGACTTCCGCCGCAGCCAGACCCTGAGCGCCGAGGAAGGCGAGAAGCTGGAAAACCTGGCGCAGATGGAAGCTGCGCAGGACGAGTTGAAACGCTCCAGCGATGCCTTTACCGAGCGTGTCCAGCAACTGTCGGCCAAGCTGCAACTGGTCGGCCGACAGATCGGCGACATGGAAGCCAAGCAACGCACTTTGGATGACGCGCTGCGCCGTCGCCAGTTGCTGCCGGCCGACTTGCCGTTCGGCACGCCGTTCATGGATCCGGTCGACGACTCCATGGATAACCTGCTGCCGCTGCTCAACGATTATCAGGACAGCTGGCAAGGCTTGCTGCGCGCTGACGGGCAGATTGAGGCGCTGTACGCTCAGGTACGCCTCAAGGGTGTGGCCAAGTTCGACAGCGAAGACGATATGGAGCGTCGCCTGCACCTGTTGATCAACGCCTACGCGCACCGTACCGATGAGGCCCTGACCCTGGGCAAGGCGCGCCGTGCGGCAGTGACGGATATCGCGCGGACGTTGCGCAACATTCGCAGTGACTACGACAGCCTTGAGCACCAGTTGGCACTGTTCAACCGCGAGATCAACAAACGCCAGGTGTCCAACCTGCAGAGTTTCCGTATCGTACTGGCGCCGAACAAGGAAGCGCTCAAGCATATCGACCAGATCATCCACAGTGCCGGTCAGTATGAGGAAGGCGAGACTCTGTCGGTGTTCGACCTCAGCCAAAGCGCCGAGCAGGACAACAAGAACGAAGAGGCCAAGGAGTACCTGGCGCGCCTGGTGGCTGCCAACCATAACCAGTTGGGGCTCAAGGATCTGTTCGAGCTGGCGTTCGAGATTACCAAGGTCAATGGCCAGCCGGTGATTCATACCGATATCGACGGTGCTGCATCCAACGGCACCACCATGACCATCAAGGCGCTGACCAACATGTACTTGTTGTTGCACTTGATGGACCGCGACCAGGCCGGTCGCGTGCGCCTGCCGTACTACCTCGATGAGGCGGCGGATATCGACGAAAAGAACCAGGCAGCCTTGCTGGAAACCAGCCTGCAACTGGGCTTCGTGCCGATCCTGGCCAGTGTGAAGCCACAGGTTTCCGCCCAGGTGGCGATCGACCTGGAAGGCGGCAGCGGACCGAACGGGATCTACATTGATGAGGCGGACTGGAAGTACATCCGTCGCCATGATGTGGTGAAGGCGACGGTGAATGTGCAGGCGGCTGAGCCGGAGTTGGATGAGGTCTGATCGGCTGTACTGAAATGCAAAAAGGCCGCGATCTTTTGGATCGCGGCCTTTTTTGTGGCGCCTGGATTTATTTACCCAGGGGAATCTTCGGCGCCCAGATCAACCACTCGTCTTCGAACTTGTCGAACAGCGGGAACGTCTGCTCAGGTAGCGCCGGGTTGCCCATGCGCTCACCGTCCGGAGTAGCAAAGGCGATTCCGCCCTGAATCAGGGTTTCCAAAGACTCGGTGCGCACCGTCGCGCCTTTGAACAGGCCGAAGTCCAGACCGAAGCCACTGCTGTTCCAGAAACGGCTGCCACCGCGAACCAGCGGTGCGTACTTGGGCTCGATCAGCACATGGATCAGCACGCGATCAGCGGTCTTGCCCAGCTCGTAACCCGTGACCTTGCCCACGGTGACTTCACGGTAGGTGACTGGCACGCCGACTTTCAACGAACCACGACGGGCGGCGCTGAGTACCAGGCTCAAGCCGGCTTCCTGCACGTTGGTTTCTGGTGGTTGGGCCAGGGCCACGAAGTTCTTTTGCGGACCGGTGCTTTTCACCGCGGGCAGAACCTCGATGTACTGGCCAGTGACCAGGGTTTCCAGGTTGGCGGTTTTCATCAGCCCCAACTCGGGCTTGACCACCCAGAACTGGCTGCCGGCACGGGCGATCCGCTCAGGGACCTCAGTGATACGTGCGCTGAGCATCACCGACTGCATGTCGGCGCTCAGGTCGACGCTTTCAATCTTGCCTACGTCCAGGCCTTTGAAACGAATCGGCGTATCGATGCGCAGGCCGTCGGCGCGGTCCACCTTGATGGTGATCAGGGTGCCACGTTGGCTGGAGGCTTCGTGATCGGCAAACAAGCGGAAACGCGGAATGCGATTTCTCAGCGGCACATTCGGCTCTGGGGTTTCAAAGGCGATACCACCGGCCATCAGGCTTTGCAGAGACTCGCTTTTGACCTGGATGCCACCGGTGATGCCGCCGGTCAGGGTCACGCCACTGGCGTTCCAGAATCGTGTGGAGCCATTGACCAGGCCTTCGTATTCCTTCTCGATATGTACGCCGATCACCAGTTGCTTGCGCTTGCGCGAGAACTGATAGCTCTGTACCGAACCAACCTTGACCTGCTTGTAGAGTATCGGGCTGCCGACCTCCAGGGAGCCGAGGCTCTCGGTGAGCAGGACCAGGTGCAAGCCTGGGGAGCGCAGGTCCAGCGGTGGCGCCTTGGGCCGGGCGACAAACTCGCGTTGCGGGCTGGCGCCTTTGTCGCCGGGGCGGATGGCAATGTAGTTACCCTTTACCAACGCTTCCAGGCCAGTGATGCCCGCCAGGGAAATGGACGGCTTGACCACCCAGAACTGGGTGCCTTCTACCAGGTAATCCTCGGCCAATGGGTCGAGGGTCAGGTCGGCGCTGGCGCTGGACAGGTCCGAGTCGACCTTGAGGGCCTTGAGACTGCCGACCTGGATACCTTTGTACATCACGGGTGTGCGGCCGGCCTGCAAGCCCTCGAAGTCACTGAGCTTGACCTTGACGCGGATGCCCGCTGCGGCGGCATCGAAGTCTTCGTATAGGCGGAACGGCAGGCTCGGGTCGGTGGGCGGGCTGTCCTTGCGATTCTCCGGCGTGGCGAAGGCAATACCACCGGCGACAATGCTCGCCAGGGACTCGCTGCGCACTTTGACCCCGGACAGGTTGGCGTCGATGCTGATGCCGCTGGCATTCCAGAAGCGCGTATGTTTGCGCACCAGGTTGGCGTAGGTCGGCTCGATATAGATCTTTACCTCGACGGTGTTCTGATCAGCGGACAGCAGGTAGCTTTTGACCTGGCCGACCTGGATCTGTTTGTAGAACACCGGGCTGCCACGGTCGAGCGAGCCGAGCCGCTCGGCCTTGACGGTCAGGTGCAGGCCGGGCTTGGCGTCGGATAAAGGTGGCTCTTCGGAGAGCGCCTTGAACTTGCGCGTGGGCTCGCCGTCGCCGGGGCTGGCAGCAATGTAATTGCCCGAGACCAGGGTTTCCAGGCCCGTGATCCCGGCCAGGCTGACGCTTGGCTTGACCAGCCAGAAGCGCGTATTGGCCTTGAGGTACTGCTCGACATCCTTGTTCATCTCGATGGTGGCAATCACCCCGCGATTGCTGCCCTCGTCATCCAGGGCCAGGGTCGTGACCTTGCCCACGGGCATGCCTTTGTAGACCACTTCGGTCTTGTTGACCTGGATGCCTTCACCGCTCTCAAAGCGAACCTGGATCTCGATGCCCGTCTGGGTGTAGGCACGCCATCCGAGCCAGCCGCCGATCACCAGGGCGATCAACGGCAGTACCCAAATGGCCGACCAGTTCGAAGCGGGGCGGGTTTTAGCCTTTGGCAAATCAGTCATGGTCGTCGTCCGACTCCGTGTTATCCCAAATCAGTCGGGGATCGAAAGTTACTGCGGCAAGCATCGTCAAAATCACCACACTGGCGAACGCCACGGCACCGAGATTGGCCTCGATACTGGCAAGTCGCCCAAAATTTACGACCGCTACCAGAATGGCGATCACGAAGATATCCAGCATGGACCAGCGACCGATAAATTCGATAAAGCGATACATGATAATGCGTTGTCGGGCAGAAAGCGGCTGGTGACGTTGTACCGAGAGCAGTAACAACGCGAGGCCCACCAGCTTGAAGGTTGGCACAAGAATACTGGCGACAAACACGACAGTGGCAATTGGGAACATACCGTAATGCACCAGATCGATCACGCCGGCCATGATGGTGCTCGGGGCACCCTGCCCCATAGAGTTGATCGTCATGATAGGCAACAGGTTGGCCGGAATGTACAGAATCGCAGCGGTAATCAGTAAAGCCCAGGTGCGGGTCAAACTGTTCGGACGACGAGCGTGGACCAATGCGCCGCAACGGGTACAGGTTTGCTCGTCGGTATCCGGGTCCTGCCTGTTGAGTTCGTGACATTCGCCACATATCAGAATGCCTGCATCAATCGCCCGCATGTTCGTCCTCCCCTGACAACGCTTGCCAGATCTGATGAGGTGACATGACAACCTCCAACAGAACCTGAACCATTAACAGACTGACAAAGCAGGCCAATCCCAGGCCTATGCTCAGGGATGCCATGCCGGCCAGTTTCACGATCGCGACCAGCACACCCATCAGGTAGACCTCAAGCATCCCCCAATCGCGCATATGGTGATAAATGCGATATAGCAATAGGCCATAGCTGCGACCTACGTTCCAGCGAATACTGAGCAACACCGCCAGTTGGCACAGCAACTTGAGCAACGGAATGCCCATGCTGCACAGGAACACCACCACGGCGACGCCTTGCATGCCTGTATTGAACAGGGCGACTACGCCACTCCAGACCGTGTCTTCAGCAGTCTGCCCGAGTAGATTGAGCTGCATGATGGGTAGAAAGTTCGCCGGGATGTACAGCAATAACGCCGCGATCACCAAGGCCAGGCTGCGCTCGACGACATTGTAGCGGTGGGCGTACATCTCATAACCACAGCGTGGGCACAGGGCCTTTTCACCGTGCGCAAGCTCTGGCTTACGCATCAGCAAGTCGCACTCATGACAGGCAACCAGGTCCTCCAGCGGTAGGTCGGACACCTGGGGGGTATCAACCGGGTCGGACATATAGGGCTCTAAGTCTAAAATGATCAGGTGCCTATTCTAGTGTTCTGGCTCAGAAATAACTGTGCAAATTTGTCGGGATGAGCCGACTGCAAGCGCAAGGGAGAGTATGGGTTGGGCTTGGAATCTTGCAGCTGGAAACTTGAAGCTTGCAGCTGCTCCCTTTCCGAGCGCCCAAAACAAAACCCCAACTGCTTTCGCAATTGGGGTTTCGGAATTTAATCTTGACGATGACCTACTCTCACATGGGGAAA
>NZ_CVTS01000055.1:0-27215 GCF_900004755.1 Pseudomonas sp. 25 R 14
GGAGAGTGATGGATGAACGCTACGCCCCCCCAACCATTCTCTCTGGCTCTGCGCTCCTATTCTGGTCAGGTCGAGCTTCACGAACACGACTTTCATCAAATAGTCCTGCCCCAGTCCGGTTGTATGGAGATTGAGGTCGATGGACGTGGCGGCAAGGTCGATGCGAGCCAGGGCGTGGTGATCGCCTCCGGGGTCCGGCATACATTCCTGGCCAATACCCATAACAGTTTCCTGGTGCTGGACGTATTGACTCAGCGTGCCGATGGACACAAAAGCACCGTACAGTTACTTGACTCTCTCGATGACAAACGCTTTTTTGCGGTCAGGCCCGATATCCGTCATTTGCTCGATTACGCAAGCAGTAATGGACCACGGTTGATCAGTTCGCCCACGATGGCTGAGTCATGGAGCCGGTTGCTGCTGGGTTCTTTATTGCAGCCAGAGGTTGCACCGAACGATCCCGGGCAGTTTATCCTCGCCAGGGCATTGGCCTACATCGAACAGCACCTGAGTACGCCCATGACAGTGCATGACATTGCCCGTAACGCTGGCACCAGCGAGCGGCGCTTGTATGCCCTGTTCGGGCGGCACCTGAAAATCACCCCGTTTACCCATATAGCGACCTTGCGCCTCAATCTGGCCATCGACCTGTTGCACCAGACCGCTCTGTCGATCACTGATATTGCGCATCGCGCCGGTTACGCCGACCAGAGTGCACTGAGCCATGCCCTGAAGAGAGCCCGCAACCTGACCCCTGCCTCGGTGCGCAAGCAAGCGCGCGACCACTAAAAGCAGCAGACTTGAACAATTTTTTAGCGGGCTCGATCAATACGTCCTCGTACAACCTATCTATTGTCCCCGTATCAGGATTATCCGCAGACGGGCTTGTATGAACACGACTAACGCATCCATCACCATCACCAAAGGCGCCGTAGGTGCCACTCTGATTGGCGTGATTGCGGTGTTCCTGTGGGCGTGCCTGGCGCTACTGACCACCTTGACCGCCGGAATCCCGGCCTTTCAGTTGCTGGCATCGAGTTTCGCCGTCGCGTTCGTGGCCAGTCTCTGCACGCTCGGCTTGCGTGGCGCTGGGGGGTTCAGCAGTTGGCGACAGCCCTGGTATGTATGGGCAACGGGGTTCGCCGGCATCTTTATCTACCACTCGTTGTATTTCTTTGCCCTGAAGACCGCACCGGCGGCTGAGGCCAGCCTGATTGCCTACCTGTGGCCGCTATTGATCGTCCTGCTCTCAGGGTTCTCTACTGGCGAGTCGCTGCGCAAGCGCCAACTGTTGGGAGCCTTGCTCGGCCTGGCGGGGACAGCCTTCATCATGCAACAGCGTGCACAGGGTGAAAGCGTCGGCATGCCGCTTATCGGTTACGCCGCAGCCTTTGCCTGCGCGTGGGTCTGGTCGATCTATTCGGTGGTCAACCGGCGTTTCAGTAATGTCCCAAGCAGTATCATCGGTGGCATTTGCGGCCTGATCGCAGTGGCTGGGCTGCTCTGCCACCTGGCTTTTGAAACCACGGTGCGGCCGGACGCCGGCCAATGGGCAGCAATCATCGCCCTGGGGCTGGGCCCAGTGGGTCTGGCCTTCTTCGCCTGGGATCACGCGACCAAACACGGAAACCTAGCGATGCTTGGCGCCTTGTCTTACCTGGCGCCGCTGTTCTCCACCCTGCTGCTTATTGCCGTGGGGCAAAGCGATGCCAAGCCGATCCTGATAATTCCCGCAGTGCTGATCATCACGGGGGCTGTCATTGCCACTTCCCGGTCACGCAAGACCTCACAGTGATATCGACCAATTAAGGAGACAGGCAAATGGATTTGATCGCTTCGCAGGGAACCATGCGGATCGAAAGCAGCGGGCCCAGTTTTTCGGTCGCCCCCACGCGACCCTTGCTCAACCATCTGGGACAGCCATCGCTGCTCAGTAGCCGTACTGGCATCCGCCGTCGCGCCAATGGTGAGTCGCCTCGCGTGTTGCTGTTCGTGCCACCCTACACACGCCTGATTGAACCCACACCTCATGACAGCGCGTTCGCCCGCATTGGCATTGATACGTTTGAAGTGATGAAGCGCGCCGGTACGGGCGCACCTGTGCCGTGCGCCGTCGATTATCGGCGTAGGGGAAGTGCGGAACTTGGAGACCTTTCAGGCGGGCGTTCTCTCGGGCCAGTTGGGTCACTTCAATCTCAGCACCTTGCACATTCACTCCCCCGGCGAAGCCATTCCTCGTTGCCTGACGATGGTGCCGTCTGAAATGCGTGAAGCGACGGCCCGCGATCTACTGGAGGTACTGCAGTACATCGTTGTGCAAAAGCTACTGCGTACTACAGACGGCAAGCGTCAGGCGGTGCGCGAATACATCCTTTTCGACGATCCGCTGCGTGCCCAACTGGCCGGGATGCCATACACACAGTGGGGCCAGCATATCGACGGGATTATTCGTACTGAGCAACGTCGCTTTGCCGATCATGCTTGGAGGCTTTACCAGGGCAACCGGATTGACCGGTGAGAATTGGCGGTGGCCATGTCGGCCTCTCAGTTGCGCGAACTGGAAAAGAGAGACAGATCATGAGCAGCTTTTCGGCACTAACGCGCCCGATCAGCCGTGGCCTGATGCTCTCGACGTTGCTGTTTAACCAGGTGTTAACGGCTCAGGCGGCAGAGATACAAGTCGGTTTCTCTCCGGAAGGAAGTGCTGAGCAACTGGTACTCAACGTGATCCAGGATGCCCAGCAGCAGATCCGCTTGATGGGCTACAGCTTCACGTCGCCCAAGGTCGTTAAAGCCCTGGTCGCCGCGCAAAAGCGTGGCGTTGATGTCCAGGTGGTGCTTGACGCACATGGCAACGAAAGCAGGGCCAGCCGCGCCGCCATGAACCTGTTGGCCAAGGCCGGAATCGGTCTGCGGACGAATGCCGCGTACAAGATCCAGCACGACTAAGTGATCATCAGCGACGGGCAGAACGTGGAAACCGGCTCGTTTAACTACTCGACCTCGGCAGCCAAGGCCACCAGCGAAAACGCGTTGGTTCTGTGGGGCTTTCCTGCGGTGGCCAGCGTTTATTTGGAACATTGGCAATCACGCTGGGAGCAGGGGCAGCCTTATCAGCCGACCTTCTAAAGGGTTGTCACAGAGGTTCTAGGGAAGGAGAAAAACCATGTGCGAAGACGATTGCCAATGCTACTTGGAGTCGGACGAATACAAAGACTACAAGGCCGTTGAAGAACAGATCATCCACTGCACACCAGAGCAAGCCTGGGCCATGTACTTCGTCTCAACTGGCGTGGTGCGTGAACACATCACTCTTGCAGTGATGGAGCAGATCGCCAAGGGCAACACGGCACTGCTAGCTGAATTCCCCGAATTTGCACCGGCAGGGAAGGGGGATCACGAATCAGGCTAACGCGGATCACGCAAGCCTTTACCACGAAGGAGCCACCTATGGCTGATCAACAAGACTTCCTGCAACCGGGTTATTGGCGCAATGCCTCACGCCCTCTCAATGTTTATGGCATTCCAGCACCATTGTTCTTGCTGTACGTTATGTGCAACGGCCCATGGGAAGAGCGAGATTGTCCATATTGTGGGCATTATCGAATCTCAGACGAACTGATCCTTGCGTTGATGGATTCGGGACAGATTTTCGACATATACAAAGCCAGAGCGTTGCTGGAGAGCCGACGCACTGAGGGCATCATGCCTTGCATTCAGATTCATGAAGCGCTGTTGGTTACTTTTGAGAGGGCTGACAGGGCAACAGTGGCTCTTTCACGGACATGATTGAGGGTTGTTGTTTGCGCGCTGGTGTTACTACTCTCGCCTATTGTCTGGAGAGGCGCCGTTCGCCGTGTAGCACTAGCTAACACGATTCGAGGGTGAAGCACTCCAATGATAGGGAGTAGAAACTCCCCGATCTCGCTCGCCCGCTGCGCCGCCACTGTCCCCAGGACTCCCGCCGACCCGCGCCTAATGCAACGCCTGGAAGCCGCCGACCTGCCGGCAGCCATCCAGCGCGTGATGACTGGTGAATGGAGCCGGGTCAAATCCGGCCAATGAATCCTTGTTTTGAAGGGCCTTTGCCATGTTGGAATTTTCTGCCCATGAATACCCCTATCCCTCCCAGCGCCAGAGCGTGTTCGCCCGTCGTGGCATGGTCGCGGCATCGCAACCCTTGGCCGCCCAGGCGGGCATCGAGATCATGCAACAGGGTGGCAACGCGATCGACGCCGCCATCGCCACAGCGGCGGCGCTGACGGTGGTCGAGCCCACCGGCTGCGGCCTGGGGGGCGACGCGTTTGCATTGGTCTGGAGCAAGGGCCAGTTACACGGGCTTAACGGCAACGGCCATGCGCCGGCGGCGGTGTCGATCAAGGCGGTCAAGGACGCCGGCCATGAGCAGATGCCGCTGTATGGCTGGACCCCGGTGACGGTGCCGGGCTGCCCGTCGGCGTGGGCCGAGTTGTCGCAACGCTTTGGCAAGCTGCCGTTTGCCGAACTGTTGCAGCCGGCCATCAGCCTGGCGCGGGACGGTTTTCCGCTGTCGCCGGTGATTGCCCATCTATGGCAGGTCGCCCTGGACAAGTTCACGCCCCATCGCGACCCTGTGCTGGAGGCGTGGTTCGAGACCTTCCTGATCGACGGCCGGGCACCACAGGCCGGGGAGCTTTTCCGCAACCCGGCCCAGGCCCGAACCCTTGAAGAGCTGGCTGCGACCCGCTGCTAAAGCCTGTATCGCGGTGCCCTGGCCGAGCGCCTGGATGCCCATTCCCGGGCCACCGGCGGCTACCTGCGGGCCACGGACCTCAGCGGCTACCGTGCACAGTGGGTGGAGCCGATCCACATCAATTATCGAGGCGTCGACGTCTGGGAAATCCCGCCGAGCGGGCAGGGCCTGGTAGCGCTGATGGCCCTGAAGATTCTGGAAGGGTTCAGCTTCGATCACCGTGACAGCCCGCAGACCTGGCATCGCCAACTGGAGGCGATGAAACTGGCCTACAGCGATGGCCTGCACTACATCACCGACCCGCGGCACATGCGCGTGGCGGTGGCCGATTTGCTCAGCGATGACTACAGCACCCGGCGGCGCAGCCAGATCGACGAACAGGCCCAGCCACCCAAGCCCGGCGACCCCCATGCCAGCGGTACCGTGTACCTGGCCACCGCCGACGCGGAAGGCAACATGGTCTCGTTCATCCAGAGCAACTACCACGGCTTCGGCTCCGGTGTGGTACTGCCCGACAGCGGCATCGCCCTGCAAAACCGCGGGCAGGGGTTCAGCCTTGACCCGGCCCACGCCAACTGCCTGGCGCCCGGTAAAAAAACCTTCCACACCATCATCCCCGGCTTCCTCACCCAGAATGGCCGGGCCCTCGGCCCGTTCGGCGTGATGGGCGGGTACATGCAGCCCCAAGGCCACGTGCAGATGGTGATGAACCTGGTGGATTTCGGCCTCAACCCCCAGGCGGCGCTTGATGCACCGCGTTGGCAATGGCTGGGGGGCATGAAGGTCGGCATTGAGCACGGCGCCCCCCGGGACCTGGCCAATGCCTTGGCCCGGCGCGGGCACCAGGTGCAGATTGCCAGCGACCTGACGGGCTTCGGGCGCGGGCAGATCATCTTGCGGGACCCGGTCAGCGGCGTGCTGTGTGGCGGTACCGAGCCCCGGACGGATTCGCATATTGCGCTCTGGTAATCCTGTCGTAATCGGAATTCGCTTCTATTCAGTACTCAAACTGAATCGGTTGGTTGCGGAAAAAAAACGTGAATAACATGGCATACCATGGTGTTTCACCGCGTTTGAGGCCGGACACGATGTACCGCCCGACTCGGGGCTGGATGACTGGATGGGAGGGTCTCCCTTCAGCTGTCCCTTCAACCTGACTCAACAACCCGCCGCCTCATTGCCCTGTGGCTTTTCGAGCGACGGTTTGCCCATCGGCTTGCAGGTGGTTGGCGCGCGGTTTTCCGATGAACAGGTGTTACGGGTGTGCCGGGCCTATGAACAAGCATTTCCAACCACCCATCCGCCAGCGTCCATGATAAAGCGCTAAAGTAATCTGGCTGACACCTGCGGACCTCTATCGATGGAAGCACAGCAAGACCATCACTCTCGCCCGGCTGAGCGACATAGAAGCCTTGGAACAACACCGGCCACTGGCACAGAGCACCTATGAGCTGTTGCAACGTTCGGCGCGTCGCTTCGCTGATCGGCCGGCCCTGAGCTTTCTGCCGTCGGCAGCGTTGAAGACAAGCCTTGGCGTATCAGCTACTCGCAGCTGGTCTCCCGCGTTACGCAAACCGCCAACGCGTTGCATCGACTGGGGGTTCGTTCAGGCAAGGCGGTATTCTTCCTGTTTCCCAACCTGCCACACACCCACTTTGTCATCTGGGGCGGCGAAGCGGCCGGGGTCGTCAATGCGATCAATCCGCTGCTGGAGCCGGAACACATTGCTGAACTGATCCGCGCCTCCAACACCTCAGTGCTGGTCACCCTGGCACCATTTCCGGGCACAGACCTGTGGCAGAAGGTCGCCACATTGCGCGAGCGCCTGCCGGAGCTTACGACGATTGTCACCGTCGATCTGGCCAATTTGCTGCTGGAACCACAGCGCAGAATGGTGAAAGCCCAGCGCCCAAGCATGCTCAAAAAGGATGCGCTGGCTCAGCACACCAGTTTTTACACACAGATTAATACGCTGACCCGCATGTGGCGCTATGTAGGCGCGATAGGCGCTGCAACGTTCACCGTTGATCTCGAGCCCTTCTTGCTCGGCGCCATTGAAATCAGCGTTAAGGGGGTAGCCCAGCTGCTTGGCGGCATTTATGAAGTACTGCTGGAAGGGGCTGTCGCTACGCAGTTTGCGGAGGTGCAACGGCCCGTCCTGACCATGCCATTTATTGTCGATTTCATGATTGTGCTCAGCCTTTTTGAAGTAGGGCAGAACCTCCTGAAAGGGCCAGCCCCTGTTGCCTAGCGCCGCCCAATGATCATAGTCACTGTGATGACCGCGGATATACTGATAGCCGATGAGCCCCCCAAAACCTTGCCGCGAGGCTGATAACCACGACGACCGTCAAGGCCTAACTGAAGCACGGTCTTGAAAGCTCAGTTTTTTTCGGGCCGGGAAGCATGATCGCTGCGGCAGCGGGTGTATTGATCAGCCAATGGTCGCCCCCGTCTCCCGCATCTAGCAGCAACACTCACTCAGTCGCCCGGCCAGGGCGTAGCGGCTAGAGCCGCCACCACATAACCAAAGGACTGTTGCATTTTTTCCTCGGTTTTTATTAAGAAGGCTGGTCTCAGCCTGATTTATATTGAGGGGATGGATCGGCACCCTCGGCGTGGCGTATCGCTGCCATGAACCCTTCGGGCGGCAGCGGATGCCCTAGCAAATAGCCTTGCAGTGAGTCACACCCCAGGCGCGTCAGGAAGGCCTGCTGTACGTTGGTTTCCACGCCTTCGGCAACAATCCGCAAGCCCAGGGCCTGGCCCAGAGCAACGATGGCCGAAATGATGGCTGCATCATCAGTATCATGTTCCAGGTCACGGACAAACCCCCGGTCGATTTTCAGTTCGTTGGCCGGTAAGCGCTTGAGGTACATCAGGCTTGAGTAGCCGGTGCCGAAGTCATCAATCGACAGATCGACACCCATGTGCGAAAGCTTTTGCAGCACTGTCATGCTGGCGTCAGCGTTGCTCATGGCGGTGCTTTCGGTGATCTCCAGGGTCAGGCTGTTGGCCAGTAAACCGTGGCGTTCCAAAGCGCTGGCCACACTGAGGACCAGCCCGGCGTGGCGAAACTGTAAGGCAGAAATGTTGACGGCAATGCGCCAGCTCCGATAGCCCTGGGTAAACCAGACCTGCATCTGTCGGCAGGCCTCATTCAACACCCACTCACCGATGGGGATGATCAGCCCGGTTCTTTCTGCCAATTCAATGAACATGTCCGGCAGCATCAGGCCATGCTCCGGATGTTCCCAGCGCAACAAGGCTTCGGCGCCGATCGGCAGACCACTGGTGGCGTCGAACTTGGGTTGGTAAAACAATCGGAATTGCTGGTGTTCCAAGGCATTGCGCAGGTCTTGCAGCAACTGCAATTGTTTGCGCGCATTGGTATTCATTGACGCGTCAAAGAAGCGATAGCCGTTCTTGCCCATGCTTTTGACGTGATACATCGCTGCATCGGCATTCATCAATAGCTCCTGAACACTGCTGCCATTGCCCGGAAATAGCGCGATACCGATGCTGGCGGAAATCTGCAGGTCATGCTCAGCCACGCGAAAGCGCTGGTTGATCATCCCCACCTGGCGTTCGGCCAGGCGCAGCGCGTCGTCGGACTGAGGCAGTTGCACCAATAAGACGAATTCGTCACCGCCAATGCGCGCAAGGGTGTCCTGGCTGCGCAGGTCCTCGCGCAAGCGCACACCGACAGCCTTCAGCAACTGATCTCCCAGGTGATGACCAAAGGCATCGTTGACCGGTTTAAAACCGTCGAGGTCGATAAACATAACGGCGAAACAACCGCCCTGCGCCCGGGCCATCGACATGGCCTGCTCGATTCTGTCAGCCAGCAGCATTCGGTTGGGTAAACCGGTAAGGGTGTCGTGCAGTGCCAGATGGGTCAGCTCTTCATTGGCTTGGCTCAACGAGTCAGCCAGTACGGCCGTGCGGGCCTCCAGACGAGCATCGAGCAGTGAGGTCAGCAAGGCGATGGTCAGCACCGCAAGGGTGGTAATCAGCACCAGGTTGGCGAGACCGTCGCCACTGAGGCCATCCACCGAGGACACGCAGAAACTGCCATCGGCAAACTGCGCAGCCGCCATGCCGGTGTAGTGCATGCCGACAATCGCCACCCCCATGATCACCGCTGCCACGACCCGGGCCAGACGTACAAAGGGGGTATGTCGGCGCAACTGGAAAGCAATACGTAGCGCAGCTGCTGAGGCGCCTACGGCAATCACCAGGGAGAGGGAGAATAACGTTGGATCGTAATCAATGCCTGGTGTCATGCGCATTGCCGCCATGCCGGTGTAATGCATGCCGCTGATGCCGGCACCCATGACCAGGGCCCCAAAGGCCAGTTGCCAGATGGGCAAGCGCGGCTGTGTGACCAGCCACAAGGCAAAACCGCTGGAGAGAATGGCAATCAGCAGCGACAGTGCAGTGATCGGTATGTCGTAGCCCAACTTTATTGGCAAGCTGAAGGCTAGCATGCCGATAAAGTGCATGGACCAAATCCCGATCCCCATCGCCAACGCCCCCCCACCCATCCACAGGCATATCGACCTGCCTTGGGCAGTGGTGATGCGCCCCGTCAGGTCCAGAGCCGTGTAAGACGCGAGGATGGCCACGAACAGGGAAATCAAGACCAGCGTGGGGGAATAACTACCGGTGAGCATGGGATTTCTCGTGGTCTTGGCCGGGAGTGTTTGTGCCCGGTGGTTCACAAAAGACGGTTTCGCTCCGCGTTACACCCAATTGACGTTAGGGGAAACCATTGCGCTCGAGTGGGTTGGTTGGGCATTAAAAGAGCAAAATGGTCGTTCATGTTTAAACGCTATCGCCGGTATAAAAACATCTGTAATCGGTGGCGAGAGCGTGATGCTGACGGCGAAGTTATATATTGATAGGGTGGCGCGGTAGCAGCTTGTTAATAAGTTTGGGGGGAGCGTGGCTTAAACGTATATGAGCCTCTTCGTGGCATAATGTCAAAAGATTGAGTGTGGTGCAAGATGAGTGATTAATGGTGTTTGGTGCCTGGTTGATGGCCAGTTTTATTATGCGTCTTCATATCGCTGTACGGTATGCTTGCGTTTAAATAAATCAATGACAATTGCGCCCCGATAAATTAACAAAATATTCCTTTGTGCTATTGAAAGACAAGATGACACCGGGCCAGGTCGCGATGTTCAAACGCTACCCCAGCAGCTACAAGATGCCGGTGTACGCCACTCATCGAACCGCCAGCGTGCCTGATAATGTGCTGGCAGCCATTCGCCAGAATGCCGTGAAGGCACACCTTGTCGGCTTGGAAGGGTTCGGCACTGCAGTGCCTTTCCCCATTCCACAGAGTGGTCTTGAAGGGATCTGGAATCACCTGACCCACTATCGGGGGACTGGTGTGTCCCGCTTGATTGCTCAGCTCACCCCACAGGTAGGCGGCGCCTATTCTTTGGTGCGTTTCCAGGATCAGTTGAGCTTCCTGGGTGGGATTAGCGATTTTGATCCGGCCAAACAAGCCAACCTGTTGTATTTCTTTAAGCAGGAAGTACTGTCGCTCACTCGCTTGTCCGGTTCAGTTGTCTTGGTTCACGATACGATCAATCAGGTCAAGGATCCGCGGATGGCCTGGGTATACAACGCAGAGTCAGACGCAGATCTATATCCCGTACAACAGTTACCGTCTTGATTCGCCAAAATTGAAATACGACGACCTTGTCAAGGCTGGTCATATCAATCCGGACCACACACGGTACGAGTTGCATCGGGTCCGGCATGTGGTGGCAACACTGAAGCCGGAAGCACGTCATGTCTACTCCACGCGTGACTTCTTCATCGACGAGGATACGTGGCAAATCGCGACAGTTGATCATTACGATGGCCGGGGCACCCTGTGGCGTGTCGCCGAAGGCCACCCTCAGTTTTACTACAACCAACAAGTGCCTTGGCTGACGCTGGAGACATTGTATGACTTGATCTCTGGGCGTTATCTGGCGCTGGGGTTGAAAAACGAAGAGGCCAGGGCCTATGACTTTTCGTTCAAGACCACTAATGTTGATTACACCCCGACCGCGCTGCGCCAGTCCGGTGTGCGTTAAATAAACCATTGTTCACTAATGGACGTCCGGGCCTTATCTAAGGTGCGGATGTTATTGGTTGAGTGCGGAGTTAATCAATGCGGCGATAGTCACCAGGGGTTACGCCGGTCCATCCCTTAAACGCGCGAATAAACGCCCCTGGCTCAGTAAAACCGACTTTTGAGGCGATTTCGTTGATGGGCAGGTTGCGTTGGGTCAGATGAAAAATAGCCACGTCTCGGCGGATGGTGTCCTTGATGGATTGGTAGGGTGTTCCCTCATAACCCAATTTGCGCCTGAGGGTTTGGGGGGCCATGTTAAAGGCATTGGCGATGACCGTGAAATCGGGAAAGCCGTCCTCTATCTTGCTCTCGATCATCAAGCGAATTCGCGTGCTGTAGCTGTCATCGTTTTCAGGCTTTAAAAACAAATCGACAGGCGTGCGACGAAAGAAGTCTTTTAATGTTTTTTCAGTCTGAATGACGGGCGATTGAAGGTACTGTTTGTGGAAGATCAAGCTATGAGCAGATTGGGCGAAGTATTGACGGCCAGGAAAGAAGAATTTGTACTCATCGACGTGCACCGGCGCCGGATAGTTGAAAGTACTTTGACTCAGTAGAATATGTTTACCTAATAACCAACTGAAAAAACGATGCCAGACGATCATCACAAACTCAGAGAGTAAATGATCGGGGTCAAGCTCTGGATGATGGAACGTAAAAATCAGACGAGCCTCATCGTCCTGCTGAATCAGCTCCACGCCGTAATCAGTGTGTATCGTGCGGTAGTAGCGGGTCGCAATTTTCAGGGCTTTTTCAAGATTAGGCTCATGCAGGGTCAATTTCCCCATCAGGTAAAAGGTGCCAAGGTTGCAAGGGTGCTTGGTAAAACCGAGGTACTCATCGTTCAGCGATTTCCACAGTGCCTGGATCAACTTGACCAGTTCGTCGACGGCAATCCTGGCTTGTGGACTGCCTCGCAGCTCCGGGGAAATGTTGGTCTTGTGTAACAAGTTATCAATATCAACGCCTTTGAGGGCCGCCTGTTTAAGTAGAGCGCAGAGGTAGTGATTGCTGGCAGTGTATTTTTTCATTCAGTGTTCCCTTAACCAACTACGTATTTACAACAATCCTCACGCTTCAGATGGCTTGGTTCATTGGTGCGAAAATGTTGATTTTGCTGGTGTTTTAAGGCATTGCCCGGCTATCCAAACGATTTTAGTATCGACATGCTTCTAAGCTAAAGTCAATGCCTGTCAGTAATTCAACGTGTTGTTCCGGTTGCAGTTTTTCATAACTACACAGAGGGACGTCTGAGCTGGGTTTGCTTCAAGAGTATTGACAGTGTGGATGCCAAGTAGCGTCGGTTGCCTACCGCTCAAGTAGCTGTGTACTTTTATACCTAATAATTATAAAAAGAGGTCCCTATGTACCTGTTTCAGCCGGTCAAGCGAAGCGCTCAGATTTTTCCAAACAAAATTGCAACAATTAATGGCGCTCGCCAGCATACATGGGTGGAGTTTCAACAACGGGTTGCCCGGATGGCAGGTGCCCTGAAAGCTCTCGGAGGACAGCCGGGTGACCGGGCGGCGATTCTCGCGTTGAACTCAGACCGTTACCTGGAGTTGTTCTTTTCCATTCCTTGGGCCGGCTATGCCTTGGTGCCTTTAAATACGCGCTGGTCGATCAAGGAAAATGTCTATTCCCTGGAAGATTGCGCAGCCACTGTCCTGTTTGTCGATGAAGCGTTCAAAGAGACTGCCGGTGAGATACTTCGTCAGGTGGAGTGCATCAAGACGGTTATTTATATGGGGGAGGGGGAAGCGCCGGACGGGATGCTGAGTTATGAGGCGTTGATTCTGGCCAGTGAACCGGTCGAGCCGTTTGAGGCCGGGTACAGCACTGCGGCGGGCATTTTTTATACCGGGGGCACCACGGGGTTTCCCAAAGGGGTGATGCTGTCCCATCAGAACCTGTGCAGCAGCAGCCTTTCTATCCTGACGGGGCTCTCAGTCAACGACCCTGGCACGGTTTATTTGCATGCAGCCCCAATGTTTCATCTCGCTGACCTGGCTTTTTCACTTACCAATACCATTGCAGGCTCAACTCATACATTCGTGCCGGAGTTTGACGTGGGGCGGGTGCTTGAGGCGATTGTAGCCTGCAAGGTGACGGATATTTTACTCGTTCCCACCATGATTTCGATGCTGCTGGATCATCCAGCGCTGGCCAGCGCCGACATATCGTCATTGCGCAAGATCGTATACGGCGCCTCACCCATGCCCGAAGGTACGTTGTTACGGGCGATGGATAGTTTTGCCCAGGTGGACTTCTACCAGGCTTATGGACAAACCGAGCTGGGCCCTTTAGCGACTATTCTGGGGCCGCGATATCACGTGGTCGATGGACCTGATGCCGGTCGTTTGCGTTCGGCTGGCCAGGCCGGTTCCTGCGTAGAGCTGAAGATTGTGGGCAGTGACGGTGTTGCATTGATACCTGGCGAGATTGGTGAGGTGGCGGTACGAGGTCCCAATACCATGCTCGGTTACTGGAACAATCCGGAGCAAACCAAGGCCACGCTGGTCGATGGCTGGGTTATGACGGGTGATGCGGGTTATCTGGATGACGAAGGTTTTCTGTTTCTGGTTGACCGGGTCAAGGACATGATCATATCGGGGGGTGAAAACGTGTTTTCCGCTGAAGTGGAAAGTGCTATTTCCAAGCACCCGGCAATACATGAAGTGGTTGTGATTGGTATTCCCAGTGTGCAATGGGGTGAATCCGTACATGCCATTATTCGCCTTCGCACTGCTGTGGGTGTGACCGAGCAGGAAATCATCGACCACTGCCGACAGTACATTGCCGGTTACAAGTGCCCACGCAGTGTGGTCTTTCGTGAGGAGCCTTTTCCTCTAACGGCAGCGGGTAAGTTACGCAAAGTTGAATTGCGCGAGACGTATTGGCGTGATCACTCGCGTGGCATCAACTAATCTGTCCGGTGGGTCGGGTTTAAGAGTCAATGGTCAGTTGCAGTGACTGGCTTTTCTATCGTGCTGAAAGAACAATACGGTTAATTTAGTTGGCCGTTACAGTTATTGTTTGCCTGCTTGGTTACGGGCAAGCTGTTTAGTTATTTCGAATAATAAAGTTAATGAAGGTGGCCTTTAATGGAACAGATACGTTTTGACGGACGCGTTGTAGTTGTAACTGGCGCAGGGAATGGATTAGGCCGAGCTTATGCTCTGGAGTTTGCGCGGCGGGGTGCTCAAGTTGTTGTTAACGATTTGGGCGGCAGCGGCCATGGCGAAGGGCAGAGCGTCGCCGCAGCCGACCTGGTGGTAGAGGAAATCCGTAGTCAGGGCGGTACGGCCGTGGCGAACCATGACTCGGTTGAGTTCGGTGACAAGATTATCAAAACCGCCCTGGATACCTATGGCCGGGTTGATGTCGTGATTAACAACGCCGGTATTTTGCGCGATGTCAGTTTTGCCAAGATGACGGATGCCGACTGGCAATTGATTTACCGCGTCCATGTCGAGGGGGCCTACAAGGTGACCAAGGCGGCATGGGCGACCATGCGTGAGCAAGGCTTTGGCCGCATTCTCTTCACCACCTCTGCTGCGGGGATCTACGGTAACTTTGGGCAGGCCAACTACAGCTCCGCCAAGTCTGCACTGCTGGGCTTGGGACGAACGCTGGCGCTGGAGGGGGCGCGCAACAATATTTACTCCAATGTGATCGCGCCGATTGCCGGTTCCCGTTTGACCGAGACCATCTGGCCTGAAGAAGTGCTCAAGGCCACCAGCCCCGATTACGTCGTGCCATTGGCGATTAAACTCTGTGCCGAAAGCAGCACTGAAAACGGGGGGGTCTTTGAAGTTGGCGCCAGTTGGTTCGCGAAGATCCGCACTGAGCGCAGCAAAGGCGTGGCCTTTGGTATTGAGCACGGTGTGAGTGCTGAACAAGTCGCTGAACGCTGGAGCGACATTTGTGACTTCAGTGAGTCCGAGCCCGCGGAAAATATCATGAGTACGTTTACTGCTGTCGGCAAGATGGTGGGTATCGATTTGTTGGCCACCAAGAAGTAACCCGCCCAATAAAAGGAAACAGTCATGTCTAACGTTCGTATTGCGGGTGTGGGGATGGTCAAGTTTTGCAAACCCGGCACCCAGGAGCCGTACCGAGTCATGGCCACCCAGGCGGTGAAGGCCGCGTTGGAGGATGCCGGTATTGACTACCGGCTCGTACAACAGGCCTATGCCAGCTATGTCTATGGCGACAGCACCTGCGGGCAACATGCCTTGTATGGTGTTGGCATGAGCGGTATCCCGATCATTAACGTCAACAATAACTGCTCCTCTGGCTCTACGGCGTTGTTTCTGGCCCGCCAGGCCGTTTCCAGTGGTGCGGTGGAGTGCGCATTGGCGTTCGGTTTTGAGGAGATGCAACCCGGCGCCCTGGGCTCTCATTGGGATGATCGAGAGTCACCTTTCGGCCCAATGCTGCAACGCCTTGACGCTGTAGCTGATGCCCCGGAAGGGCCCCTGGCTCTACGTATGTTTGGTTCAGCCGGCACTGCCTACATTGAAAAGTATGGCGCCCACCCCGACATCTTCGCGCGTGTTTCGGTCAAGACCCGCAGTCACGCCGTGCGCAATCCATTCTCGATGTTCACCGTGCCATTGACGGTGGACGAGGTCATGGCGGCGCCGATGATCTATCCGCCTTATCTGACACGATTGATGGCATGCCCGCCCAGCTGTGGGGCCGCCGCAGTCATCGTCTGCAGCGAAGCCTTTGCTCGACAGCAGGGGGTGGTGGCCGGTGTGGAAATCATCGGCCAGTCGATGGCCACCGACTTGCAGGACAGTTGGAACGATCCGATCAATCTGATCGGTGCTGAGATGACCCACAAAGCCGCACAAGAAGTTTATGAGCAGGCCGGAGTTGGTCCTGAAGCCATTCAGGTGGTGGAACTGCACGACTGTTTCACGCCCAACGAAGTCATTACCTATGAAGCGCTGGGCCTGTGCGCCGAGGGTGAGGCGGAGAAGTTCATTCACGACGGTAACAACACCTACGGCGGACGCTACGTGGTTAATCCATCGGGCGGGCTGATGTCCAAGGGGCACCCTCTAGGAGCTACTGGCCTGGCCCAATGCACTGAGCTGGTATGGCATCTGCGCGGTCAGGCGGGTGAACGTCAGGTCGAGGGTGCGCGCATGGCGCTGCAACACAATCTGGGCTTGGGCGGCGCAGCCGTCGTCACCCTGTATCGCAGCGTCTAGATCGGTAGCGCTTAACAACAAGAACGGAAGAACACTATGTTGGATCGCACCAAGATAGGCATCGAATTCGCCTCTTTTGTGGTTCCAGTCGAAAAGGGGCGACTGGCTTTTTTTGCCAAGGCTATTGGCGAGCGCAATGACATCTACCTGGATGACCCCTGTGCGCGGGAAGCCGGTTATCTCTCAACGCCCGCGCCACCGACGTTTGCCATGGTACTGGACATGGAGGGCAAGGACGACTTGCCACCGGAGGTCAAGGCTTTGCAATTGGATGTCGGGCGCATTCTGCATGGCAGTCAGTCGTTCGAATACTTTGAGCCAATTTATGCAGGCGATGAAATCACCGTTGCTCGCAAGATCGTCGATATATTCGACAAGAAAGACGGCGCGCTGGAATTTGTGGTGACGCAAAGCACCTACACCAATCAAAACGGCACGCTGGTTGCGAAAGCTCAGTGCAACCTGGTTTATCGCAACTAAGAGGAGTGTTTGTCATGTCACAGATTAAAGTGGGAAGTCTCGTGCCCGCCTTGACGTTGCCTCCCGTTTCTCGTCACACCCTGGCGTTGTATTGCGGGGCTTCGGGAGACCACAACCCTATCCATGTCGATTCGGATTTTGCCCGTAAGGCGGGCATGCCCGATGTGTTTGCCCATGGCATGTTGTCCATGGCTTACCTGGGGCGAATGCTCACCGATTGGCAGCCGCAAATGAAGTTGCGCACGTTCACCACGCGTTTTACCGCGTTGACCCAGGTACATGACGTCATCACCTGTACCGGTAAGGTGGTGGAGATACTCGAGGAGCAGGGCGTGCAACTGGTACGTCTTGAAATCGCGGCAACAACGGCCACCGGGACACAAACCCTGATCGGTGAAGCCATGGTCGCGTTGTAAAACGCGCGGAATGTTCCGATCGCTGAGCGGGTAGTTCCTATAACAAACGAGGTGGTCATGGGTGTTGAATCGGATCAAGCGGAACTGCAATTGTTCCGTGACAACGTACACCGTTTTATACAAAGCCAAATTGTTCCTCACTACGAGCGCTGGGAAAAGGAAGGCATTGTTCCGCGTGAGCTCTGGCGTCAGTTGGGTGAGGCCGGGCTGCTGTGTGTCGACGTCCCGGAAGCCTTCGGCGGTGCGGGCGCCTCGTTTGAGTTTTCGATGGTTGTAGCGCAGGAAATGGGGTTGGCAGGCTGCGGCGCACTGGGCGCCAGCTTGATGGTGCACTCGGACATTGTGGCCCATTACATTCTTAATGCCGGCACTGATGAGCAAAAGAACGCGTACTTGCCAAAGATGGTGACTGGGGAGTGTGTCGGCGCCATCGCGATGACCGAACCTGGGGCCGGGTCTGATTTGCAGGGTATTCGTACCCGCGCCAGGCAATTGGGCGATCACTACGTGATTAACGGTTCAAAGACGTTTATCACCAACGGTCAGCATTGCGATCTGGTGATCGTGGCCGCCAGGACCAACCCCGATGTGGCAGGCGCCAAGGGGATTTCACTGCTTATCGTAGAAAGCGGTACCCAAGGTTTTGAGCGGGGTCGGAATCTGGACAAAGTCGGCTGCCATTGCGCGGACACCTCCGAGTTGTTTTTCCAGAACGTCCATATACCCACCACAGCGATGCTGGGCGGGTTGAACCAAGGTTTCATGGTGTTGATGAATGAGTTACAGCGTGAGCGCGTGAGCCTGGCGACAATGGCGGTAGCCGCTGCCGAGGGCGCACTGGCGCTGACAGTTGACTACGTGAAAGAACGCAAGGCTTTTGGTGGGCCGCTCGCCCAGTTGCAAAATACCCGCTTCAAGCTTGCCGAAATGCAAACCGATATGCGCGTGCATAAAGCCTTTGTCAGTGAGTGTCGCAAGCGCTTTGCAGAGGGGACGCTGGATGTCGCGTCAGTCAGCATGGCCAAACTCGGCTGTACCGAAATGCAGGGGCGAGTGGTCGATGGTTGCTTGCAGCTATTTGGCGGTTACGGCTACATCAGTGAGTACCCTATTTCTCGTGCGTATGTGGATGCTCGGGTGCAGCGAATTTACGGTGGAACCTCTGAGATCATGAAAGAGATCATTGCTCGCGATGTCTTGAAGTAAACGCGCTTTTTAATTGGCCTCGACTCTGGCGGCCCTTGAGTCGTTTCAGTGAGACTGGATGCCTCAATACTGCCCCGCTGTTAAGGGAGCGGGTCTCTGTCAGGCCTGATCGATGTTGCTCAAGGTGTTGACTTGGGCAGGTTGATGCTGGATTACTTGAGGTGTGTGCAGGTATGCAAATGTCGATTTCAGCGGCCGCCTACTCAACCGTGGAGCGGCGTGTGACACCCGATAAAGCGCCACCGTTACGCCTTGAAGAGATTCGCAGCAAGGCACTGGCGCTCTTTGCCGAACGTGGTTTTGCTCAAGTGGGCATGCGCGAATTGGCCCTGCATCTGGGCATGGGCACGGGCTCGCTTTACAACTATTTCGAGAGTAAGGAAAACCTGCTGTTTGAGTTCATTGAAGAACTTTACCAGGCGCTCTTCAAAGCCCTGTTGCGCACCGAAAAACATGCAGCCCCTGATCGCCTTGAGGCGTTGGTAAAGGCGCATATCGCTTTGCACAAACGCTGGGGTTTGCATTTTTTGCTGGCCGAACGAGAGTTTTGCTGCCTTTGCGGGGAGCACCAACAGCATATCCTGCAGATGCGCAGTTGTTATGAGGCGCAGATGTTGACGTTGTCGATAGAGGCGGGAGCAGTGGGGGCTCCAGCAGTCCTCCGGGGCACGATACACAGCGTCGTTTCCTGGCTGAACAACCTGCCTGATTGGCAGCAGATGGGTGGCCTCATCCCTGCCCAGCAGCAGGAGGTCTTCAATAGCATTGCCTTGGGGGCATTGTCAGCCGTGCTCAAGTCGCCAGCTGAGTGATGGGCGGTGAGACGCACGCCTGTCTTTAGAAGCGCTGAACCGTTCTGTTCTTGTTGGCTGGTCTGCCTGGGCTGACCCGGTCGATTACAACGGCGTCAATGTGGCACTCAAGGTGGATCGGGGTCATCAGGCCGGGGTGTTGGTGATTGGCCGATCTTGAACTCCTTGTCGAATATCACGCCGCAAAAGTCCGATCTGAATCAAAGTCCATGGGCCCGTTTGGAGGGTCGGGAACGTAACATGAGCCGGGAGGCCGGGATTGATGAAGTCTACGTTGTGACCGGTCCACTCTATGAGCAGTTTATTGGCTCTCTGCCGGGTACGAATAAGGTCCACACGATTCCCAGTGGTTACTGGAAAATCATCTTTGTCGGGCGCTCACCGGAAGAGGGGCTCTACGCCTCTTTTGTCATGGATCAAGACACCCCAAGGAGCGCCAATTTTTGTGATTTTCAGGTGTCTATGGATCAAATTGAGGAGCGATCAGGTCTGGTGTTCTGGAGTGATTTGCCGCAACGGGTTCAGACCTCGCTGAAGTCGAAGCAAGGGCAGTTGCTGCTGCAGCTAGGGCCGCATGAATTTTTCTCCCGCGTCTGCACGGGGCCCGTGATGGCGACATGAGCAGTTGTCATGGTGTTCTATTTCTCGTTCTGGCAGTAATAGCGCCGCACAGTCAGTCGCCTAAGTTCAAGGCGTTTTCGGCAGTGCCGAGGAATACAGGCTGAAACTTCTTGATGCACGCAGGATGAATGTTGAACGATGTGTTATTCCATGCCGGGTGATCGCTATACATAAGTGATGCAGGCGGTCATGACGTTGGAGATAAACATTTTAGAGCAAAAAAATTAACTAAATGGAACGCCCGATAATATGTTGAGCTGCTTCAATCTGCCACGCATGAGTGTTCGTTTTTTCGAACTTCATACCCGTCTAGGTGTGAGGGCTCCTTTTGCTCTTTCATAAAAAATTAATTTTAAATTAGAAATGTTCGATGTATTTCTCTTGTGTTTGTTTTTTAACGAGTTTTTATCAAATAAGGCTAAGTCAGTTTAACCTTTTTTCCTCGCGCTGTGTCCTTATACCTTTCTTCAGGAGTTCTTCTGGCGTACAGTTGCCTTGGCTGCTGGTGAGTATTATTCCTGGCAGTAATAAGAAACGCACATATCTGTTATGCCTTTCAGGGTCTCATCATGAAACTCTTATGCTTGATTAGCTTTTGAGCTGCTCGTTCATGCCTGTACTTGAAGAGAAATACTTGTTCCGGCATATGGGCTGACGCCATGGTCGGAGACGTTGTGGTTTGAGTGTACGGTCATGGAAATGACCGGGGAACTTCATCCATGTTTGTCATTGAACTATAGGGAATATACGAATGGCCAAGAAAATATTAGCCTCAGGGCAAGTACTCTCAGCGGCGGGCTCCAGCGCCGATTTTATCACTTATGACACCTTCCTCCATTTTTATGACCGGGGTGGTGATGCGCTGGTCAATGGGCATCCGTCCTATACGGTGGACGAGGCTGCGGCTCAGATCACCCGGGCGAATGTTTCCTGGGCGCCTGCGTCGGGTGAGGACGTGGTGCACCTTACGTATTCGTTTCGTACCGTGGCCAATGCGGGGGTCGATCGTCTGTTTCAGAGTGAGAACCTCGGGGAGTTTTCAGCGTTCAACGACCAGCAGAAGGCTCAGGCCAGGCTGTCCTTGCAGTCCTGGTCGGACGTCGCGAAGCTCTCGTTCAGTGAAGCAGCGGCGGGTACTGATGGGGATTTGACCTTTGGCAATTACTCCAACGGTGATGGCGCCGGGGCGGCGTTTGCCCAACTACCTTATTCCAATGCAGCCTACAAAGGGCAGTCGTGGTACTTGGTGAGCGCTGACTATACGACCAACACCACCCCGGCCAATGGTAACTATGGTCGTCAGACCCTGACCCACGAGATCGGTCACACCCTGGGCTTGAGTCACCCGGGCGAATACAACGCGGGGGAAGGGAACCCAAGCTACGCCGATGTGACGTACGCCGAAGACACTCGGGGGTTTTCGGTGATGAGTTATTGGGAAGAGAGCAATACTCACCAGGATTTCAGCAAAGGCACTTTTTTAGAGCAATGGGCGGGCACTGCTCAGGCTTACAGTTCGGCGCCATTGCTCGATGATATTGCGGCGATCCAGCTCCTCTACGGCGCCAATACCCAGACCCGGGCCGGTGATACGGTCTATGGTTTTAATTCCAATACGGCGCGGGATTTCTACACGCTGTCGGCCAATACCGATAAGGCGGTGTTTGCGGTATGGGACGGTGGTGGTACCGATACTCTGGATTTCTCGGGCTTTTCTGATAACCAGAAAATCAACCTTAACGAGGCGAGCTTCTCCAATGTGGGTGGCCTGACCGGCAACGTGTCTATTGCCAAAGGTGTGGTGGTTGAAAACGCCATCGGTGGTTCCGGTAACGATCTGTTGATCGGCAATGGCGTGTCCAACGAGCTCAAGGGTGGCGCGGGTGATGACATTCTGTTCGGCGGTGGCGGTGGCGATAAACTCTGGGGTGGGGCGGGCAAGGATACTTTCCTGTTTGCGGCCAGCAACGACTCCTTGCCGTCTGACCCGGATCAGATCCTTGACTTCGTCAGTGGCGAGGACAAGATCGATGTGTCCAATATCCTGAGCAGTTTCCACCTCTCGTCGTTGCAGTTCGTTGGGGCATTTGGGGCCCAGGCGGGGCAAGCGATCTTCAGTCAGGATAACGCCAGTAACAACAGTGATCTGTCGATCGACTTCAGCGGCGATGGGCTGTCTGACTTTGCGGTGCATATCGTTGGCATTGCGGCGGTAACTGATCTGGTTGCTTGACGCCGAAGGGGGGACGCAGGTTTCGTCCCCCCTTCGTCACTGGAGTGAATCACCCATGGTGGGTATATTGAGTCGTCTTCTTCCAGGCACGTGTCTGGCTTTTACAATAGGGTGTGAGGCGATGGCCAGCAGTCTTGTACTACCGAGTGCGCAACAGTTGGCCGGGCAGTGGTCGGTCCACGTCCAGCAAAATGCCGAGCAGCGTTGCAGTTTCACGCTACAGGTTTTCGGTCATGCCCTGACCGGTGGCGCTGAATGCTTATCTCGCTGGCTGGAGGGCTCGGTGGCGGGCTGGATCCCGACGCCTGACGGTATTGCCGTGGTGTCTGAGGAGGGACGCAAACTGTTGTTTTTCAGCCGTCAGGGCGACCACTACTCGAGCAAAGTCAGTGCTGATCTGACCCTGCTGTTGACCCGTACGGCGCCGTGATAATCCTCCAGATGATCTTCGATACCCGATCAAGGTGAGTTGGACGCGCGGACGCTCATCCTTCCTGGGCCTTAAGGAACAGTGAGAACAACTCAGACTGGGATCTGATATCAAGCTTGTTGTAGATGTGTTTCCGATGGACCCTGACGGTCTCCACCGAGATGGATAACTTGCTGGCCATCTCCTTGCTGGAGCAGCCGCTCAACATCAGTTGAGCCACTTCCAACTCACGCACGGTGAGCTTGAGCCCTACCTTCTGTCCCGCGCCTTCCAGCTGTTGCTGCCACACCGGTGCGGGTGATGGGGCCTTGTTCATCAACTCTTGCTCGAACATCAGGCGTTGTCGCAGCAGTGCGGTGACCCAGGGTTGAATCAGATTCAACGTTGCAATCTGAAGCGGCGTAAATATTTGTCGCGAGCCCAGTGACAGGCAAAAGACCCGCTCCGAGTCCAGAGACACATTGAACTGCAACTCATCGGCGACCACGCTCAGACGAAAGTAGCGTTGATAATAATCGGTCTTCTCGAAGTGTTCCGGCGCTACGTCGGAGAGTCGAAGCAGCGCATCTCGACTGGACTCACGACTGGCCATGAAGAATGGATCAAGCTGATAAACGCCCTTGAGATATTCCTGAAAGAGTGGCACGCGCCCCCCATCGGCTTCTGGACAAATAGCAAATAGCTGCGGTTGTGCGTTGCTGAAGAGGAGTACGACCCAACTGTCAAACGGTACATATTGTTTGAGCAGTCTAGTCAGGGATGTCCAGAACCTGGGTTTGCTGAGGTCCTCGATCAGCTTCGCGACTGACTGATGCCAAGCGATATCTTGCAACGTCAGCCCCATCTACATACCTCAATTATGGTACTTCATCTGCGTAATTACCCCAGCCTGGGTGTTTCTCCATACTTTGAGCTTGCCGAGTGATAGTTGCACCGTCTGACAGCGTCACGCTCGCTCAATCGTAAGGAGCATACATGAAAGTCGAACTCGTACAGCTCGCAGGTCGAGACGGGGATACTACCTATAACCTCGACCGTACACTGAAGGCCATTGCCGCCTGTGCGTCGGATACGGAGCTTGTCGTTTTTCCGGAGCTCCAACTGATGGGGTTTCCTTCTGCCAGCATCATCAAGACGGTGGCGGAGCCACTGGATGGACCCAGCGTGCAAGCCGTTCAACGCATGGCTCGTGAACGCAATCTTTCAGTGGTCCTCGGGGTGTTGGAGAAGGACGTTGAGACGTACTACAACACGTCAGTACTGATTACCCCGGAAGGGATTGCGCTGCGTTACCGCAAAACGCATCCCTGGATCCTTGAGCGTGGTCTGACGACACCCGGAAATCAGTTCACGACAGTGCTCTGGAACGGTATTCAGGTGGGGCTGTTGATTTGTTTTGATATTGAGTTTCCTGAGAGTGCCAGGGCACTCGCTCAGCTTGGGGCTGAGTTGGTCATTGTCATCAACGGTAATATGGACCCCTATGGGCCCATTCATCGAACAGCCATCATGGCGCGGGCACAGGAAAATCAGGTCTTTACGGTAATGGTGAACCGTGTCGGCCATGGTGACGGGGGGCTGTGCTTCGCCGGGGGAAGTGCGGTGCTCAATCCTTTCGGCCAATTTCTTTACGAGGCGGGGCGCGAAGAGTGCCGACAAGTCGTTGAACTGGATTTTGAACAATTGAAGGTTGCACGCCAGGACTATTGTTACCTCGATGAACGACGCCTGATTCTTCCCGGCGACATGACCGAGCATTTTGACGGTCGTCGTGAGCTAACGATCCCTTGAGTGAATCCCTTGTTCCTTGCCGCCTTGCAGGGAACTCGCAGTACCTCTCTTTTTTCAACTCTGACACAACAGCCATAATTCGGAGAAGAACTCATGGCGCCTCTTAAGCGCACCCTTTCCCTGGGGGCGGTGGTACTTTTCGGCATTGCCTACATGGCCCCCATCATTGTGCTGGCCACGTTTGGGATTCTCGCCGATATAACCAAGGGCGGGGTGCCTGCGGCCTACCTCGTTGCCTCCCTAGCGATGCTGTTTACCGCACTGAGCTATGCCCGTATGGCGGCGGAGTTTCCGGTTGCCGGGTCGGCCTACAGTTATGTTCGTAAATGCATCAGCCCCAACGTTGGGTTTCTCGCTGGCTGGGTCGTTCTGTTGGACTATCTGTTCCTGCCCATGGTGATCTGTCTGTTCGGAGCAACCTTTCTGCACGCGGCAGGCGGATTCAACCGGTCGTCGCAACACCTTGATCGAGGTGTTTATGGGACGACCCGCAGGATGGATGCAAAAATTGACGGGCCGGGGAGCGATGCGTTCTCCAGGTGCACCCTCACTTCGTAATGAGATCGAGCGACTATTTTGGGTGCAGATTGCAACAGGCATCACAAGCGAAAAGGCAGCACATGCCGTTGGCGTATCAACAGCGGTAGGTACACGCTGGTTCCGTCATCGAGGCGGGATGCCATTATTCATGTCGAATCACATATCAGGACGATACTTATCGTTTGCAGAGCGAGAAGAGATTGGGCTGCTTCGAGCGCAAAGTGTTGGCGTTCGTGAGATCGCCCGTCGCCTTGGACGAAGCCCATCGACAATTTCACGGGAGTTGACACGAAATGCTGCTACCCGTTGCGGTCGGCTTGAATATCGAGCGTCAGTAGCGCAATGGAAGGCAGAGCTGGTGGCCAAGAGGCCGAAACCAGCGAAACTGGTCACTAACCCGCGACTGCACCAGTACGTACGCGACCGCCTTGAGGGCAAGGTTCAAGACGCCGATGGTCGTGAGATTTCTGGGCCTCGGCAAGCGCCTTTCAAAGGCCGAAATAAACCGCATCGCAGTGACCGTAAATGGGTCAATGGCTGGTCGCCTGAGCAGATTGCCAACCGGCTCCAGATCGATTTTCCGGATGATGAATCCATGCGCATCTCTCATGAAACCATATATCAGGCGCTCTACATTCAGGGTCGAGGAGCTCTCAAGCGCGAACTGGTGAGCTGCCTGCGCTCAGGACGAGCATTGCGCGTGCCGAGAGCCAGAGCGCAGGCCAAAGTGTGGGCATACGTCAGCGAGGACGTCATGATCTCCAGTCGCCCTGCTGAGGTAGAAGATCGGGCTGTACCCGGGCATTGGGAGGGTGACCTGATCATCGGTCTGAACCGGTCTGCGATTGGAACTCTGGTCGAGCGCTCAACTCGATTTACCATGCTCGTCCATCTGCCTCGCGAGAAAGGTTATGGGCTAATTCCCCGCACGAAGAACGGCCCGGCGCTGGCTGGCTATGGGGCTGTTAGTATGGCCAACGCATTGAAGAAGACGGTGACTGATCTTCCCATTGAGCTGTGGCGATCTTTGACCTGGGATCGTGGAAAGGAGCTGTCGGATCACGCTCGATTTACCATCGAGTCCGGAGTAAAGGTTTTCTTTGCTGATCCACATAGTCCATGGCAGCGCGGCACAAACGAAAATACGAACGGCCTGCTACGGCAATACTTCCCGAAAGGCACTGACCTCTCTCGTTGGAGTGCCCAAGAAATAAAGGCCGTAGCTCACGTACTTAACACTAGACCTCGAAAAACACTCGGCTGGAAAACACCTGCCGAAGCCCTGAATGAGTATCTAAAGTCTGTACAACAATCCAGTGTTGCGACGACCGGTTGAATCCGCCCTGACTGCCTTGATCCGAGTGGATCATCACCTCTTGCTTCGGCTTACGTCTCCAAACCGCCATCAGCAGTGCATCAATGGCTACGTCGCTGGTCATCTGCGACTTCATTGACCAACCAATGATCTGGCGTGAAAACAGATCGAGCACCACGGCCAAATACAGCCAGCCTTCATATGTTCGGATGTAGGTAATGTCTGTGACCCAAACTTTGTTGGGTTCTCTGACATCGAATTGGCGCTTCAGTAAGTTCGGTGAGGCAACGGCTGGCTTACCGCCGTATTTTCCAGGCCTCCGTCGATACCCAGTCTGAGAACGTAAACCTTCAAGGCGCATCAACCTAGCCACCCGGTGACGGCCACAGCTCTCACCAACCTCTCGCAGGTCATCATGGATCTTTCGATAGCCATAAACGCCACCGCTTTCCAGCCAGGAGTGTTTGATCAATCCAAGCAGTCGCTGATCGTCCTTGGCTCGCGCAGATTTTGGTTCTGATAGCCACGCGTAGTAGCCGCTGGGATGAACCTTGAGCGTCAGGCAAAGCCGTCGAATCGCGTAATGACCCGCTTGCTGCTTAATAAAGGCGTACTTCAGCCGCACTCCTTGGCAAAGTACGCGGCGGCCTTCCTAAGAAACACCCTCCGTTGGCTGAAGAGTGAAACCAAATTCGGCAGCACGGCGATGTAGACCCTTTACGACTCGCTCCCGATATCTCTGCTCGTACTGGTCTGCTCCGGGGTCCTGATAGTTCATACCGAAACGCATCGCGTTATAGAATAAAATCGCAATTTTTCGGGCGGTCGCGGTGACTGCTTTGGCTTTTCCGATTCGAGCTGCAAGGCGTCTATAGAAGGCCCCAAGCGCAGTACTCGTTCTCCCGACGGTGACAGCGGCCAAGCGCAGGTGGGCGGTCACTCGATTCTTGGTTTTCCGAGTATGAGCGGAAAGCACCTTACCTCCACTGATCCTACATCCCGGGGCAAGCGTTAGCCACGAAGTGAAATGATGACAAGTGCGCCATCGGCTCAGATCTGTACCACATTCGGCGACCAGCCGCAGTGCCAAAAAGGGGCCAATGCCATGTATTTGCGTGAGGTCTACACCGACCAACTGATAGAGCAAGGTGCGAACATCGAAGTTAAGCGCATTGGGTTGCCGGGTTTTATGGCGCGGTTTAGGTAATGGTTCTGACGGACGCACCTTTTCCTGCGAAAGCTTGATGAGCACTTGTGCAATTTGCTGATCGCAGATGA